>VAZQ01000270.1:0-541 GCA_005883115.1 Alphaproteobacteria bacterium
CACTTTCGGCCGCGGCAAGGGCAGTGTCATGCCCGAGCAACTCGGGCCCGGGCTCTATGGGACCAGTCTATTCTTTCGCGCCAACGGCACATTTCATCTGTTCCACGTCTGCAACCACTGGATTGCCGATCTGCTCGATGCCGCGGGCGTTCCGAACGCGCCCGTGCTAGCGACACTGCCGTCCGGCCTGCTGCTCGATCTCAAATGGCGCTCTGGCCTCGTTCGGTCGTCACCGTTCACGCCGAAGCCTTGAACCGGAAGTGGAAGGTCCACGCTCTTGCCGCTCGTGGACGGAACGTCCTGATGGCCAATCTCAAGCTCAAGCTCGCTTGCTGGGACTACGACCGCACGCGGCCGCTGATCGACGGGCGCGTGCGTCTCGAGGGCATCGACCTCGAGATTGACATCCTGTGCCTGCGGCAAAGCCCGGACCGTTCCACGCTCGCTTCGCTCTCTGCTGCGCTGCGCCCGGGACACGATCACCGTTTGAACGGCTTGCTGAGAAAGCGCGAGCCCTTGAGCCCGTAGCGCCACGGCTGAT
>VAZQ01000270.1:584-15478 GCA_005883115.1 Alphaproteobacteria bacterium
TCGACAGCCTGCGTGCGCGCGAAAATTTGAAACGGCGGCTCATCGAGCGCCAGCCCATAATGCGCGCCGGTGACGCCGAGCGCTTGGCACAACCGGCCGGGCCCCGCACACAACAGCCGCTCCTCGGTAAGTCCGCGGCGCCGGCGCATCGCGGCAAGCCCATGCGTCGGTTCGAGCGCGCGGATCAGCACCGCACTGGCGCTGCCCTCTTCCTCGCACACGAAGTTGAGGCACCAGTGGATGCCGTAGGAGCGGTAGAGGTATGCGTAGCCCGGCGGGCCGAACATCACCGCGTTGCGCGCGGTCCGTCCGACAAAGGAGTGGGCCGCGGGATCGGTGTGGTGATACGCCTCGAGCTCGACGATGATCCCGCCCATGCCCTTGAACAACAGCGTCGTGCCGATGAGATCGGGCGCGACGGCGTGCACGCTGCGGGCGAAAAAGCTGCGGCGAAGCAGGCGGGGCTTTGGCATGTCTCGGTCAGAACGCGCACAGCGGGAGATGGGCGCTCTTGCCGTCGTTTGCGGGCGCCCTGAAGCGGCGCGCCCGGAACCCATAACCATGCCCGTGCTTATGAATTCCGGACTCGCGCGTTCGGCGCGCCCGCGAATGACGGCACAAGTCTGCTAGCATGAGCCAATGAGAGTGTTTCTCGCAGGTGCCACAGGCGCGATCGGCCGCCGGCTGGTGCCGCTGCTCCTGCGCGCCGGACACGACGTCACCGGGATAACACGCTCGGCACAGAAGGGACGCGAACTCGAACGCGCCGGCGTGGCGGCAGTGGTGCTCGACGTCTTCGACGCGCAAGCAACCCGCGCGGCGATGCGCGCCGCCAAGCCCGAGGCGGTGATCCATCAGCTCACCGATCTGCCGCGCGAATTCGATGAGGCGCGCATCGCGGCCGCCTATGCTGCCAATGCACGCATCCGCAGTGAAGGCACGCGCAACCTGGTTGCAGCGGCGCAGGCCACATCGGCGCGGCGCTTGATCGTGCAGAGCATCGCGTTTGGCTATGCGAGCGACGGCGAGCCGCATCCCGAAACCGATCCGCTCAATCTTTCCGACCCGGAGCGGGCGATTACCATCAAAGGCGCCGCCGATATGGAACGGCAGGTGCTCGGCGCGAGGGGTCTCGAGGCCATCATCCTGCGCTATGGCTTCCTTTATGGACCAGCCACGTGGCACGAGAAGCCCACGCGCAAGCCAGGCTTGCACGTCGATGCCGCGGCGCAGGCGGCCTGCCTCACGCTCACGCGGGGGACTGCCGGAATCTACAATATTGCTGACGACGATGGAGTGGTCGCCATCGGCAAAGCGCGCGCCGCGCTCGGATTTGATCCGCAATTTCGCCTGCGGTGAAGCTGGGACTGCGCCTGTAGTATTTCGTGCGAAATCGAGACGCGCTCGTGGCCAAGGTGTGACGTTCGGCCTTAACCTCTCATTAATCCTGTGGCCCCCAGGCAACACGGCTAAAACATTGACATGCGGAGAGGAATCCCGACGGGCCCCGCCGCGATTCGGCCATACGCAGCCGTGAGCGTGATCGACGTCCGGGCCGCGTAGGGGGGCTCAGGACGGAGCCGGGCGAGGCGCCATGGACGCGAAAACTGCTCTCAAAGCGAAGTTGCCCAGCCGGCACGTGACCGAGGGTCCAGATCGCGCGCCCCACCGCGCCTTCTATTATGCGATGGGGCTCACGCGCGAGCAGATCCATCAGCCCTTCGTCGGCGTGGCGAGCTGCTGGAACGAGGCCGCCCCCTGCAACATCGCGCTGATGCGTCAAGCTCAGGCCGTGAAGAAGGGCGTCGCCGCCGGCGGCGGCACCCCGCGCGAGTTCTGCACCATCACCGTCACCGACGGCATCGCCATGGGCCATGAGGGCATGAAGTCCTCGCTCCCCTCGCGCGAGGTGATCGCCGATTCCATCGAGTTGACCGTGCGCGGGCACGCCTATGACGCGCTTGTCGGCATTGCCGGCTGCGACAAGTCGCTGCCCGGCATGATGATGGTGATGTGCCGCCTCAATGTGCCTTCGATCTTCATTTACGGCGGCTCGATCCTGCCCGGCACCTTTCGCGGCAAGCCGGTAACCATCCAAGACGTGTTCGAGGCGGTCGGGCAGCACTCGGTTCGCCAGCTCTCGGACGCCGATCTCGAGACGTTGGAACAGCATGCTTGCCCCTCGGCGGGTGCGTGCGGCGCGCAGTTCACGGCCAATACGATGGCGACCGTCTCCGAGGCGATCGGGCTGGCGCTACCCTATTCGGCCGGCGCTCCGGCGCCCTACGAGATCCGCGACGCCTTTTGCATGACTGCAGGCGAGAAGGTTCTCGACCTGGTCAAAGCGGGCATCCGTCCGCGCGACATCGTGACCCGTAAGGCGCTGGAGAACGCCGCTGCCGTGGTGTCAGCGACCGGTGGCTCAACCAATGCCGCGCTGCATCTGCCCGCCATTGCCAACGAGTGTGGCCTGAAGTTCGACCTCTTCGACGTGGCGGAAGTCTTCAAGCGGACGCCATATATCGCAGATTTAAAGCCGAGCGGCCGTTTTGTTGCCAAAGATATGTTTGAAGCAGGCGGCGTTCCGCTCTTGATGAGGACGCTGCTCGATCACGGTTATCTTCATGGGGAATGCTTGACCGTGACTGGGCGCACGGTCGCCGAGAACCTCAAAAGAGTGAAGTGGAACAAGGACCAAGACGTGGTCCGCCCCGCCGACAAGCCGCTCTCCGCCACCGGCGGCGTCGTCGGGCTCAAGGGCAACCTCGCGCCGGAGGGCGCCATTGCCAAGGTTGCTGGGATGGCGGACTTGAAATTTACCGGCCCGGCACGCTGCTTTGACGGGGAGGAAGCGTGCTTCGAGGCCGTCAAGAAGAAGAAGTACAGGGAAGGCGACGTGCTCGTGATCCGCTACGAAGGGCCCAAAGGCGGCCCCGGGATGCGAGAGATGCTGGCGACGACCGCCGCCCTCTACGGTCAGGGCATGGGCGCCAAAGTCGCGCTGATCACCGACGGGCGCTTCTCCGGAGCGACCCGCGGTTTCTGCATCGGTCATGTGGGTCCTGAGGCAGCGGTCGGCGGCCCGATTGCCCTTCTGCGCGACGGCGACATCATCGCCATGGACGCGGTAAAGGGTACCCTCGAGGTCAAACTCAGCAAGGCTGAACTCGAGGCAAGGGCGAAGTCCTGGAGGCCCAGGGCTCCCGAATTCACCTCGGGATATCTGTGGAAATACGCCCAACAGGTGGGAGCGGCGCGCCAAGGCGCGGTCACCCATCCCGGCGCGGCGGCCGAGAGGGCGTGCTATGCGGACATCTAAGCTCATCGCGAGCATGGCCTTGCTGGGACTTGCCGTCGGCCTCTCGCCGGCGATCAGTTTCGATGGCAGCCGCGTCCCCGAAGCGACCACGGTGCCGCTTCCGGACAGTCCCAGTCCGGCGGCGGGAAGCACCTCGCTCGGCAACGCGACGCCGCTCGTCGCGGTGCCCGGTTCGCCGCCGGTCGCGCCGCTGATCCTGCCGCCGCGGTCGGCCATGCCGCCGACCCCGCTCGAGGCGTTCCGCTCCGGCATGCTGGCGTTGCGCCAGGGCAAGACCGAACAGGGCGTGAAAGAGCTCGAATACGCCACCGAGCACGGCGTTCACGGCGCCATCTGGAAGCTCGGGCGGATGTACGCCGACGGCGACGGCATCAAGATGAACAAGGCGCGCGCCTATGACTATTTCCGCCGCCTCACTGCGATGCACGGCGACGATAGCGCCGCGACGCCCAATGCGGGCTACCTGGCCAATGCCTTCGTCGCACTGGGGCTCTATCATCTCGATGGCATACCCGGAACGCTGAAGGCCGATCCCAACCTCGCGCGGGAAATGTTTCGCTACGCGGCGGCGTATTACGCCGATCCGGAAGCGCAATATTACCTCGGCCGGATCTATCTGATGGGCAAAGCCGCGCCGAAGGACGCCATCCAGGCGGCGCGCTGGCTGCGGCTCTCCGCCAACAAGGGCGAGCACCGCGCGCAGGCGCTGCTCGGCGGCATGCTGTTCAAGGGCGAAGACGTATCCCGCCAACCCGCGCTCGGGCTGTTCTGGCTCATCGTCGCCAAAGACGCTGCGGGACCGGACGAGACTTGGATCACCGACATGTACACCAGCGCGCTTGCTCAAGCCAACGAGAGCGAGCGCGCCATGGCCCGTAAGTATCTCGAAGATTGGCTGAAAAATCGCCGCGAGTGAGCATCTGTGGCGTTCGCGCCACACTCGCCGGAAATCCGCTCAGCGCGCCACCGAGTTGATGGATCCCGAGGCCGGGCGCGCCTATTTCTGTGCGGCAATGCGGGATGCGTGGCGTTGAGGCGTGCGATGAGGACATCGCTGTGCGCAAGCACGGCGGCATTGGCGTTGGTGGCGGCGTCGGCGGGGCTGGCGCCGGGCGGTGCTGCTGACCTGAACATTGCACCGATTTACAAACCACCTGCGGCCGCGCTGCCGACCTGGGCCGGTATCTACGTCGGGGTGGCCGGCGGCGGCGCATGGGGCGGTGCGGTTGTGCGCAACAATGCGACCGGCGCCGATCAGACGTCGCACTTCGATCTTGCTGGGGGCCTGTTCGGCGTCACCACGGGGATCAACGCGGAGGGCGGAAATGGCGTGCTCGGGTTGGAGGCTGATATCTCGGCCACGAGCAAGAAGGGCAGCACGCTCGAGTTTCCGCCCAATGCGGCCTTCAGCAACGAAGTGCGGGAGCAGTGGCTCTCGACCTTCCGCGGGCGCGTCGGTTATGCGCGCGATAATTGGCTCGTCTACGCCACGGGTGGCGCCGCGCTTGCCAACGTCGCAAACAGCATTGTCGCTCCGGCAGGTATGATTTCTGACCAGCAGTGGCATTGGGGCTGGACCGCGGGCGGCGGCGTCGAGGTCAAGCTCAATGCAGATTGGTCGGCGAAGATCGAGTATCTCTACGTCGGATTACAGGACAAATCCTATTTCAACCCGGTGCCGAGTCCCGCGCTTCCAGGCAATCAGCGTCTGCACCTCGATGGCCACATCGTCCGCGTCGGGGTCAATTACAAGCTGCCGTGGAACGTGCTGGACAGCTTCTTCAAGCGCTGAGTTCGAGATCGGCCCATACTGGCACGTGGTCGGAAGGTTTTTCCCAGCCGCGCACGTGCTTGTCGACGCCTGCGCCGATCAGCCGATCGGCGGCCTGCGGCGAGAGGAGAAGATGGTCGATGCGGATTCCGTCATTCTTCTGCCAGGAGCCCGCCTGGTAGTCCCAAAACGTGTAGGGGCCAGGGCCGTCGCTTCCGGCGCGGACTGCGTCGAGCAGTCCGAGGTGGTAGAGGGCGCGGAATTTCTGCCGGGTGCGCGGCAAAAATAGCGCGTCGTTTACCCACCGCTCGGGATAGCGGGCGTCGCGCTCGGTGGGAATGACATTGAAATCGCCGCCGAGAACCAGCGGCTCTTCCAGTTGCAGGCGTTCGCGCGCGTAGTGGATGAGCCGGTCCATCCAAGCGATCTTGTAAGCATATTTGTCGGTGCCCGGCGGATTGCCATTGGGCAAATAAACGGATGCGAGGCGGATCACCCCTTGGTTGGTCGACACCACAGCTTCCAGGAAACGGGCATGGCTGTCGGCCTCGTCTCCTGGCAGCCGCGCGGTCACCTCCTCGAGCGGAAATTTGGAGAACACCGCGACGCCGTTGAACGTCTTCTGCCCGTGCACCGCAACATTGTAGCCGAGCGCCTCGAAAGGCTCGCGCGGGAAGGCCTCATCCACGCACTTGGTCTCCTGCAGGAAAACGATGTCCGGCCGCCGCTCGGCGAGCCAGGCGGTCAGATTGTCGATCCTTTGCTTGATGGAATTGACGTTCCAGGTGGCGATGCGCATGACAGGGGTAAGATAGTGTAAGATCGTGCGATCCAACTTGGCAGCACGCGGCGCTGGCATGACCAACTTTTAATCCCAGGTTACACCGTTTTTACGACGGGGCCTCATGCGGATATGCTAAGGGATTGTCCCCGCGTCATAAAAAGAGCCGTATGAGCGGGCACCGGGAAACAGAGGGAGTTCGGGTGGGCCGATCAAGGGCCCGCGGCGGCGCGATAATGAAGAAGCGGATCCTGGTGGCGGGGGCAGTGGTGGTGCTGGTCGCAGCCGGCTGCGCCGTCGCCGCCACACGTAGCGGTTTGTGGTCGGGCGGCGCCGTTGCGCAGGCTCCCCGCCAGAACGCGCCCCGCGCGGTCCCGGTCGAAATCGTGACCGCCACCAAGCAGGTCGTTCCCGTGCGCATCGAGGCGCTTGGAACGGTGACACCGATTGCCAGCGTCGCGGTGAAACCGCGCGTGGATAGCGAGATCACCGGCGTGCACTTCCGCGACGGCGCAATGGTGAACCAAGGCGACCTCCTGTTCACCCTCGACAGCCGTACCATCGAAGCGCAGGCGAGGCAGATTGAAGGCTTGCTCGCCGGCGCCAAAGCGAACCTCGAGCAAGCGGAACGCGACGTCACGCGCTACACCGAGCTTCTCGCCAAAAACGCAACCACACTGGTCACGCTGCAAAACGCGCGCACTCAGGTCAATATCTGGCGCTCCTCGGTGGATTCCAATACCGCGCAACTCGAGAATCTCAACATCCAGATCAGCTATTGCACCATCCGGGCGCCGATTAGCGGGCGCGCCAGCATGGCCGCCGTTAAGGTCGGCAACCTCGTGCATCAGGCCGACTCTGCACCGCTGGCAACCATCATCCAGACCGCGCCGGTCTACGTGACGTTTTCGCTTCCTCAGGGCTACCTGCCGGACCTGCGCCAGGCGCTTGCCAACGAGAGCGCCACCATCGAGGCGATGATTCCCGGCGACCCGCGCCGCGCGAGCGGGCAGGTCACGATGATCGAGAACAGCGTGGACGCGCCGACCGGCACGGTGCCGGTTCGCGCCACCATGCCGAATACCGACGAATTGCTCTGGCCGGGGACATTGGTGACGGTCGGACTCACGTTCCGCGAGGAGGAGGCGGTCACGGTGCCCTCAACCGCGGTCCAAGTGAGTCAGACCGGAACTTACGTATTCGTCGTCAACAACGACGTGGCGACCGTGCGACCCGTTCAGGTTGCGCGCGTGCTCGGCAGCGACTCGGTCCTCGCCAGCGGGCTCGAGGGCGGGGAAACGGTCGTCACCAATGGCCAACGGGTTGCGGCGCGCGTACCCAAGGTCGGATCCTAGCCCATGGTACTCTCCGAGACCTGC
The DNA here is from genome assembly GCA_005883115.1 of Alphaproteobacteria bacterium. GTDB lineage: Bacteria > Pseudomonadota > Alphaproteobacteria > Rhizobiales > Xanthobacteraceae > VAZQ01. The sequence goes on from VAZQ01000270.1 coordinate 7,835, forward strand.
ATCCGCCGGCCGGTGCTGACCACGCTGATCACGGCCTCGATCATCGTGTTGGGCGTCTTCGCCTACCGGCTACTTGCGGTCGCGGCGCTCCCGGCCGTCGACTTTCCGACAATCAGCATTCAAGGGGTTTTGCCGGGAGCGAGCGCGGAAACGATGGCAGCATCGGTGGCGGCGCCGATCGAGCGCCAGCTTTCCACCATCGCCGGCATCTCCTCGCTCACCTCCTCCTCGTCGCTTGGGATCACCTCGATCACGATCCAGTTCGATCTCAATCGCAACATCGACGGCGCCGCGCTGGACGTGCAGACGGCGCTGACGGTTGCCGCGCGCAAGCTGCCGGTGGAAATGACGACGCCGCCGAGCTTTCGCAAGGTCAATCCCGGCGACTTCCCGATCATGTATGTCAGTCTGATCTCGCCGACCTTGCCGTTATCGGCCGTCGACGAGTACGCCGAGATCACGCTCGCGCAGCAGATTTCTCAACTGGCCGGCGTCGCCCAAGTGCTGGTATTCGGCGCGCAGAAATTCGCCGTGCGGGTGCAAGTCGATCCAGTGGCCGCCGCGGCGCGCAACATTTCACTCGATGACATCCGCACCGTCGTCGCCAAGACCAACTCCAACACGCCGGTGGGAACGCTCAACGGCCCCAAGCAGAGCGTGACGCTGACCGCCTCCTCGGCCATGACCAAGGCGGAGGAGTATCGCAAGGTGGTCGTTGCCTACCGCAACGGAGCCCCGGTCTACCTCGACCAGGTCGCGCGCGTCATCGACAGCGTCGAGAACGACAAGATCGCGAGCTGGTTCAACAACGATCGCGCCATCGTGCTGGCCATCCAGCGCCAGCCGGACGCCAACACGGTGGCGGTGGTCGATTCGGTACGTGAGCATTTGCCGCAGTACCGCGCGTCGATACCGCCCTCGATCCACTCGGTACGGAGCGTGCAGGAGTCGCTTCTCATCGCGATCGTTCTCGTCATTCTGGTGATCTTCCTGTTCCTGCGCTCCATCTCCGCCACCGTCATCCCCGCGCTCGCGGTACCGGTATCGCTGATCGGCACCTGCGCGGCGATGTACGTGTTCGGTTTCTCGATCAACAATATGACGCTGCTGGCGTTGACGCTGTCGGTCGGCTTCGTGGTCGACGACGCCATCGTCATGCTGGAAAACATCGTGCGCCATGTCGAAGGCGGGATGCGGCCCTTCGAGGCGGCGCTCAAGGGCGCGCGCGAGATCGGTTTCACGATTGTTTCGATCACGTTCTCCCTGATCGCCGTGTTCATTCCGGTGCTGCTGATGGGCGGCATGGTCGGCCGAGTATTCCGGGAATTCGCGGTGGCGATCGCCGTCGCCATCGTCTTATCGGGCTTCGTTTCGCTGACGCTCACGCCCATGCTGTGCGCGCGCGTGCTGCATCCGCACCGCGAGGGCGAGAAACAGAACGTCGTGCTGCGCATCTTCGAGGCGTTGTTCAAGAGCTGGTTGCGCGCCTACGAATGGTCGCTCGCTCGGGTGCTGCGCTACAAAGCCGTGACCCTGATCGTGACGTTGGCGACACTCGCGCTCTCGGTCTGGCTCTACATCATCGTTCCGAAGGGCTTTTTCCCAACCGAGGATACGGGCTTCATCTCCGCCTCGACCGAAGGGGGCTCGGATGTTTCATTCCAGGGTATGGTCGACCTGCAGCGACAGGTGGCGGAAATCATCCGCTCCGATCCCGCGGTCGACTACGTCAATTCGACGGTGGGAGCGGGCGGGCCGAACCCGACGGCTAACATCGGGCGCATGTTTATTGCGCTCAAGCCGAGGAAAGAGCGCGGCGAAAATTCCACCGCGGTGATTCAGCGCCTGCGCAACACCGCCAATGCCGTTCCCGGCATGGCGGTGTATTTCCAGAACGTTCAGAACATCAACATCACCGGCCGCATTTCCAAGAGCGAGTACCAGTACACGCTGCAGTCGAGTGACACCCAACTCCTCTACGACATGGCGCCGAAACTGCGCGACCGGATCGCCGAGATCGAGGGGCTGCGCGACGTCACCACCGATCTCTACATCAAGAATCCGCAGATGACGGTCGAAGTGGACCGCGAAATGGCGGCCGTCTACGGCGTCACTATCGACCAGATCCGTCAGGAGCTGTTCAACGCCTTCGGCGCGCGCCAAGTGGCGAGCATTTACACGCCGACCAACGATTATCAGGTCATCCTCGAGAGCCAGCCGCGGTTTCAAGCCGATCCGTCGCAGCTGCAGCACATCTTCGTGAAGACCAACGTGACCGGTGGGGGCGGAACTGGGACCGGGCCCGGCTCCGGCGTGAACGGAAACGGCATCCCGTCCGGCACCGCGATCCCGCTGTCGGCGGTCACCCGCATTGTGCCGGCGGTGGGCCCCTTGCAGGTCAATCATCAGGGCAATCAGCCGGCGGTGACCATCTCATTCAATCTCGCGCCGGGCTATTCGCTCGGGCATGCGGTCGACGCCATCAAGGAGATCGAACGCGAGTTTCGTCTGCCGATCACGATTAGCACCGGCTTCCAGGGCTCGGCGCAGGTGTTCCAGGATTCGCTCAAAGGGCAGGGCGTGCTGATCTTGGCGGCGGTGTTCGCCGCTTATGTCGTGCTCGGCGTGCTCTATGAGAGCTTCATTCATCCGATCACGATCATTTCCGGCTTGCCCTCCGCCGGTATCGGCGCGCTGCTGGTGCTGATGATGTTCAACATGGATCTGTCGGTCATCGCCATGATCGGCATTGTCATGCTGGTCGGCATTGTGAAGAAGAACGCGATCATGATGATCGACTTTGCGATCGATCGCCGGCGCGTGGGCATGGGCGCGGAGAGCGCCATCCGCGAGGCCGCGCTGCTGCGCTTCCGGCCGATCATGATGACCACCTTTGCCGCGATCTTCGGCACGCTGCCGATCGCGATCGGCACCGGCGCGGGCGCCGAGCTGCGCCAGCCGCTCGGCATCGCCGTGGTCGGCGGGCTTCTCCTGTCGCAGCTTTTGACGCTCTACATCACGCCGGTCATCTACATCTATCTCGACCGTATTGACCGCATGCTCAAGCATCGGCTGGAGCCGCAGCTGCGCGAGCTGCCAGAGCCTGCCGAGCGCCCGAGCGCCGTCGCCGCCGAGTGACGGCTGCCGCGTCAGGACCTTCTTCGATCTGCCAAGCACAAGCCGAGGAGGATTGCGGTATGCCGCGCGTGGTGCTGGTGAGCTTAGTCGTCCTCCTCTTCTGCCACGGTGACGCGCTTGCGCAGACTTGGCCAAGCAAGCCGATTCGCGCGATCATCCCTTTTGCCGCCGGCAGCGCGACCGATGTTGTTCCGCGCGTCGTGTTCGAGCCATTGTCAGCGCAGCTCGGCCAAGTAATCGTGGTCGAGAACCGCGGCGGCGCGGGAACGACAATCGGCGCAGCCCTCGTCGCCAAGGCGGAGGCGGACGGCTACACCCTGCTCGCCACATCCTCGGCCCATACTTTGGTTCCCACCGTCTATCCGAGCGCGCCCTACGATACCGCCGCCGATTTCGCGGCGGTGGTCTCGCTCGGAAGCGGCCCGAATGTGCTGGTGGTATCGCCGGCGAAGGACTTCAAGACAGCGCAGGATCTCGTTGCCGCGGCTAAGGCGAGGCCGGGCTCTTTCAACTTCGCCTCCGCCGGTGTGGGCAGCGCTACTCATTTAAGTGCGGAGCGCTTTCGCATGGCCGCTGGATTTGACGCTGTGCATATTCCGTTTCGGGGCGGTGCCGAGGCGATCACGGAGGTCCTAGCGGGACGGGCCGAGTTCTATTTCTGTCCGCTTGGTACGGCGCTGCCGCAGGTTCGCGAGGGCAAGCTGCTCGCGCTTGCGGTGAGCAGCCCAAAACGCGCGGCGCTGTTGCCGGACGTGCCGAGCGTAGTCGAGCTGTTCCCCAATTCAGATTACGCGTTCTGGATCGGCGTTTTCATGCCGGCGAAGACGCCGCGAGACATCGTCGATCGATTCCATCGCGAGGCGATTGCCGAACGTCAAGGAGCGCTTGGAGACGCTGGGGATGGATCCGATGCCGCTGACGCCAGCGCAGTTCGACGCCCACGTGCGCTCGGAAATCGCCTCGACAGGCCTGCTCGCCAAGGCGGCGGGACTAAGCTCGAATCAGTGATCAGAGCGAGAAGCTCGTTCCACAGCCGCAGGATGCCGTGGCGTGCGGGTTGTTGATGCGGAACGACGCACCGATCAAGTCATCGACGAAATCGATCTCGGAGCCGGCGAGGTAGCCGACCGAGATTTGATCGACCAGCACGGTCGCGCCGTCGCGACGAATGACGAGGTCGTCGGTCGCCTGCCTGCGGTCGATGTCGAATTTGTACTGGAAACCCGAGCAGCCGCCGCCCTCCACGCTGACGCGAAGCATGCTGCCTGCCGGCTCGCGACCCAGAATCTCGCCGATGCGGCGTGCGGCCCGTTCGGTGAGGGTAATATCGTCCATCCGCGTACCAATGATTTGCCAGTCAGCCTAACCAATAGTTAAGTGCGCCCAGGGCTTTGGTCAATTGGGCGGTTCGGCATGGCGGTTGAAGCGGCCCGCGCGCGCGCACCCTATGCGTCCGCTCCCGGCAGGAGCCGCGGCCGGCTTCATCCGGAACCGGTGAGCGCAACGCGCAAGGCCTTCCGCCGCGACTGCGACCGCATCATCCATGCGACCGCATTCCGGCGCCTCGCGCACAAGACCCAGGTCTTCGTCTTTCATGAGGGCGACCACTTCCGCACCCGGTTGACGCATACGCTCGAGGTTGCCCAGATCGCGCGCTCGCTTGCCCGAGCGCTCGGACTCGATGAGGATTTGGCCGAAGCGCTCGCGCTCGCCCACGATCTCGGCCATCCGCCCTTCGGTCACGCCGGCGAGCGCGCGCTCGATCGCTGTCTTGCGGCGTGTGGCGGCTTCGATCACAACGCGCAGACGCTGCGGGTGGTGACTGCGCTCGAGCGGCGCTACCCCGCCTTCGATGGATTGAATCTTTCCTGGGAAACGCTCGAGGGGCTGGTCAAGCATAATGGTCCGCTCACGCTGCGCGACGGCAGCCCATGCGGGGTTTATCGCGAGCGCGGGCTGCCGCATGCCGTCGCGCTGCATAACAGGACGCAGGACCTCGAGCTGTGGAGCTTTCCCAACGCCGAGGCGCAGCTCGCGGCTATTGCCGACGACATTGCCTACGACGCCCACGACATCGACGACGGCTTGCGCGCCGGACTTTTTTCGATCGAGGATCTCGCGGGCGTGCCGTTGCTCGGCGACATTCTCGGAGCGATCCGCCAGCAACATCCAGGTCTGGAGCCTTCCCGGATGGCGCATGAGCTGGTGCGCCGTCTGATCACGCAGATGATCGAGGACGTCATCGCGGAAACCGATGCGCGCCTGCGGGGCTTAGCACCGCGCTCGTCCGACGAGGTGCGCCACGCCAAGCGGTCGGTCGGCGGCTTCTCGCCGGCGATGGCGCAGGCCGACCGCGCCATCAAAGGCTTTCTCTACCCGCGGATGTATCGGCACGGCCGCATCATGCGGATCATGGGCGAGGCGGAGCGCGTGGTCTGCGCCCTGTTCGCCCGGTATGTTGAACGCCCTCGCGATATGCCCGCGGAATGGGCGCAGATGCCGGAGCGAGGCGAAGAGGCGGCGCGGCTGCGCCATATCGCAGATTTCATCGCCGGGATGACCGACCGCTACGCGTTGGGCGAGCATGCGCGGCTTTTTGACTCGATTCCGGAATTGCGTTAGGCGGCGCCCGACCCAAGCCATGAGCGATCAGAACATCTTTGCCGCGGTCCTGGACAAAATCCGCGCCGCCAATACCGCGCTAATCAAGGATGGCGCACTGCCTTTCGGGATTGACCAGTCCCGCATCGTGGTCGAGCCGCCGCGCGAGAGCGCCCACGGCGACATGGCGACCAATGCGGCCATGGTGCTGGCCAAAGACGCTGGGGCGAAGCCGCGCGTATTGGCGGAAGCGATCGCGGCAAAGCTGCGCAGCGACGATCTGGTGGCGAAGGCAGAAGTCGCAGGGCCGGGCTTCATCAATCTGACGCTCAAGCCCAAGGCTTGGATCGGCGCATTGCGCGCAGTCCTCGCTGCGGGCGCAAATTATGGGCGCAGCAACGTGGGCGGCGGCAGCGTCGTCAATGTTGAATACGTGTCCGCCAACCCGACCGGACCGATGCATGTGGGTCATTGCCGCGGCGCCGTGTTCGGCGACGCGCTCGCCAACCTTCTTGCCTTCACCGGGTTCGCGGTTACACGCGAGTACTACATCAATGACGCCGGTGCGCAGGTCGATGCGCTCGCACGCTCGGCCTTCCTGCGCTATCGCCAGGCGTTGGGCGAGGATATCGGTCCGATTCCGGAAGGCCTCTATCCCGGCGATTACCTCAAGCCGGTCGGAGCGGAGCTCGCGACCGAGTATAGCGCGGCCTTGAGGAGCAAGCTGGAGGCGGAATGGCTGCCTTTGGTGCGCCATCGCGCCATCGAGATGATGATGGGCCAGATCCGCAACGACCTGCTCGCGCTCAAGGTCGTGCACGACGTGTTTTTCTCCGAGCGCTCGCTCCTCGAGGGCCCTCGCGATCAGGTAAGCGAGTTGATCGCCGCGCTGCGGCGCGCCGGCTACGTGTACGAGGGCCGTCTGCCGCCTCCTAAGGGAGCGCCGGTCGAGGATTGGGAGGATCGCGAGCAGACGCTGTTTCGGGCGACCGCGTTCGGCGATGACGTTGACCGGCCGCTGATGAAATCGGATGGCAGCTACACGTATTTCGCGTCCGACATCGCGTATCACAAGAACAAAGTTGACCGCGGCTTCCGCAGCATGATCGACGTGTGGGGCGCCGATCACGGGGGCTATGTCAAACGCGTCCAGGCAGCGGTCAGCGCCGTGCGGGCGATCACCAACACGCCGACAGCCGATCTCGACGTCAAGATCGTGCAATTGGTGAAGTTGTTGCGCAGCGGCGAGCCGGTAAAAATGTCGAAGCGCGCCGGCGAGTTCGTGACGCTACGCGAAGTCGTCGACGAGGTCGGCAAAGACCCCGTGCGATTCATGATGCTCTACCGCAAGAATGACGCGTCCCTCGATTTCGACCTGGCCAAAGTCATCGAGCAGTCCCGCGACAACCCCGTCTTCTATGTCCAGTATGGGCATGCGCGCGGGCAATCCGTGTTCCGCAACGCGCGTGAAGTCCTTGCGCAGCTGCCGGCCGAGCCGGCGCCGCGCGCCTCGCTGTTGGCTGGCGCACCGCTCGAGCGGCTTGAAGATGCCGGGGAGCTCGCGCTCATGCGGCGGCTTGCGCTTTATCCGCGCCTGATCGAAGCAGCCGCGCTCGCCCATGAGCCGCACCGCATCGCCTTCTATCTTTATGATCTTGCAAGCGATTTCCACGCGCAGTGGAATCGCGGGAAAGATGCGTCATATTTACGCTTCATTATCCAGAATGATCCACAAATCACTATGGCGCGCCTTGCGCTGGTGCAGGGCGTCGTCACCGTTCTCGCGTCGGGGCTAGGGCTGCTCGGCGTCGAGGCCCCCGACGAGATGCGTTAGTCCCATTCGGTGCGCAGGGCAGACGGGCTTTCGATCGGAACCGTTGCGCAACAATCCGAGTGCGGCGCCAG
>VAZQ01000271.1:0-1141 GCA_005883115.1 Alphaproteobacteria bacterium
TTCGCGCCACGATTCTCGCGCGCTGTTTTCTTCGGAGCGAGTGCGGGTGTTTGCGGCTCGACTGCGGGCCTCGCGACGTGCCGCTTCTCGTGCAACTGGGGCGCGGCTGGCGCCGCGTGGCGGGAGGGCTCGGCGTGCGGTTTAGGCACGTGCCTTTCCGCCGTGACGGGTGGCGGGGGCTCAGTGGCAACCGGCGGCGATGATACCTCCTGCTGCGGCACCGCCGGCTGCGGCGCCGTGATGTCGCTGCGCTGAGTTGTGCCCGCCGGTTCTTCGGCAACGACCGGCGGCACTGGCGCTTCCTGCCGAGGCGCCGTCGCTTCGATCTCGCGCCGCTCGGCCGCGCTGGCCGAGGGCTGAGTTTCGGTCACAGCCTGCTCGGTCACAGCCTGCTCGGGCACGCTCTCGGTAGCGGTCGCGGTGGTGTTCGGGGCCGGCGCATCCGCGACCCATGGCATCCCGCGTCGTGACAAGCAGTTCGGATCCAACTGCAGCCAATGCTGCTCCTTGCACGGCTGAGCGGAAGCCTCGTCGCTGGCGAGAAGCCGCTCTTCAAAGGTGGCGGGAAGCAACGCCAGCACGGCAATGAGACCTGCACAGCCGACCAGCGAGGCGGAAATCACAAAACGCAGGTTCGAATACAAGGCCGTCTCCTTACGAGCGGAAATCTCGGCCCCCCTCCTGTTGCACAAAAACAACGCCGCTGTGGCGGGACTATGTCCGTTCAAAACACGCCGTCCCAGCGGAACTTGCAGCCGTGCTTAACGGGCCGGAATGCTTTTGGCCACTGGCCGTGCCCTTTTTCGCGAGCAGGATCAAGCCGGAAAGGCTCCTGGGCGCGGGAACAGGACACGCTGGTAAAGCCAGCCGATACCGAGCAGCACGATACCGAGCCCGATGAACGATAATCCCTGGAAGACGCCGGTGAGGTCGTGCATGTCGACGAGGAAGACCTTGAGCACGGTGAGGGTGACCACCGCGGCGGAAGCCAACCGCACCGCCTGCGAGCGCAGCAGCATACCTGCCACCAAGAGCGCCACGCCGAAGGCGAGCCAAACCGCCGAGTAGGTATATTGCTCGGCATCAGTGATGGCGCCGAAGGTGAGCACCTCGCCATGGTAGAGCGTTCGCACTTCGAGCG
>VAZQ01000271.1:1163-8279 GCA_005883115.1 Alphaproteobacteria bacterium
ACCGAGGTCACCGCCGCGGTGGCGCTGTAGGATTGCGGACGCACGCCGCGCGTCTGCAACGCGAGCGCTGCTGCAAGCACCGCGGGCAAGCCGTAACCGAGAAGGATCAGATTGACGAAGCGCCCGCCGACCGGCTCTCCCGTGAGCAGCGGATTCTTGTGTACCGCAAGCTCGAGCACGATGGCCGCGAGCGTCAGCGCCGCGACCGCGAGCGCTCCCACGTCATGCACTACACTGTGGGTGCGCAGGCGCAGCCGTTCGAGTCCGATCGTCATGGCGAGGCCGACCGATACTTGCAGCGCGACCTCGGCAAGGCTCGTGCTGTGGCTGTAGATGTCGCCGTGATGGATGAAGTGGCGGATTTCAAAAAACGCCAGCAGCACGGTGAGCACGATGGCGCCGGAATCGATCACGCGTGCGGGTGCGTCGTCGGCGCGGCGGCGTAAGAGATGCCCGCCGACGGCGAAGGCCGCCGCGCAGAGGCCGTAGCCATAGAGGAGCCAGTTAAAGATTGGCGTCGTGCCGAGGGCCGTGCCGACGATGCGCGGCTCCCAGGCGATGCGCGCCATGACCAGCACCGCTACCGCGGCGGCGAGTAGGCGCAGCGCCGGCAGCGGCCGCCTGTCTGCGACCCAGGCGATGCCGGCCACCATCAGCGCGAGCGCGACCGTGAGCCAGCCCTTCTCGAGGGCCATGGTGAGTGCGAGCGCGAGCGCGCCAACCGCGCCGATGGCGAATATCGCGCCGGCGGCCGCGAGACCCGATGCGGGCGCGCGCTGGTTGAGGCTCTCGGTCGCAAGCGCATAGAGGACGCCAAGTAGCAACCCGCTCGCCGCGAACGGAATCGATGCGTCTAGATTCGCGATGCGATAATAGAGCGCGGCGAGCACGGCGAGCGGCGTGAACACAGCCGATGCGCTCCACAGGATCGGCACGATTGGCCGCTGCGATCGGCCGTGGGCACGATAGCCGGTGATGCCGAAGACGAGCGCAAAGCCGGTTGCGAGAACGAGATGCCATCCGACGTCTGCCTTCGGCGGCTCGGGTACGGCGCCTGCGACGGGACCGGATGGCATAAGCAGATGCCCGATCTTGAGATCGACCGCCCAGCGGGCGATGACGAGGATGGCGAGCAGCGCAGCTGCCGGCACGGCCGCCGCCGCCGCTTCTGCGCGCCAGGCAATAGCGGCGGTGGCGGCCACGAGCACGGCGAATGCGGTGAGCGCCAGCGGATCGTGGCGGCTCGCCAGCACCAGCACGGCCGCTGCAACGAGATAGGCGGCGAGGGCGGCCGAGGACACGCCGTCGATGCGACCCGGCTCTGCATCTGGTCCGAACAAGAGACCGGCGACGATCAATACGGCCGCGAGCGCAAAACCGGCGACAGCGTAAAAGACGTGCGCTCCGAGCGCGTCGACGCTGACGACACCGACGCCCGGCAAGATCCAGGCCGCGCTGAAGGCCACCGCCGTGATGGCGAGCCAGCGCCACATCCGAATGCGCGCGAGCGCAAACGCGGCCGCAGTCGCCACCGCAAGATAGATGTAGAGTGCCCAATAGTCGGGGTGCTCGGAGGCGACGAGAAGCGGGGTAAGGTAAGCGCCGACGAGACCGAGGCCTGCCAGCGCGGGTCCATGCAGCAGCGCGGCGGCGAGCGTTGCGAGCGCCACGACCCCGAGCAGGATGAAAGCCGTGCCCGCTCCCAAGAAGTCATAGAGCGCGTAGGCGGCATAGACATCGGCATAGGCGACGGTGGTGCCGGCGGCCGTGAGGGTACCCGGGATATGCGCCGCCGGTAGCCGCGAGATCCCAATCAAGCGCTCGCTCCGGCGCGCCCATTCCCCGGCGGCGACGAGCGCCAACGCCAACATGGCGCCGAGCGCCACCCTTCCGGCGGGCCCGAGCGATCCCTGCTCGATCGAGTAGCGCACGAGAAAGATGCCGCCGAGCGCGACGGCGACACCTCCGACCCAGACCGCCCATTGCGCGCCCAGGCGTTCCTCGAGACTCATTCTTGCCGTTTCGGATGTCGGTTGCGGCGGTGGCGACGCAGGCGGCACGACAGGGGAAGGCGTTGCAAGGGCCTCCTCTTGCGTCGGCGGCGCTGGCTCTACTTCCCGCGGCAGCGCTTCGGACACGGCGATGGGTTCGGCAGGCGGAACTGGCGCGCCCTGCGGCGCCTGGGCCGCCGGCGGCGTCGCTGCCGCTAGGCGGCCTTCGAGCGAGGCAAGCCGTGCGTCGAGGCGGCGCAAATCCCCGTCGAGCCCGATCGATTTCGCCAGCGCGGCAATGGCGATGATCGGGACAGCGAGCAGCAGCAGTACCGCGAGCAGGAGTAATATTGCCATACCCAGCCCAGCATCGTCGCTTCGATGCTATCGAAGCAACGATGCAAGCGAAAGCATGCCGAGCTGCGGACCCGGCGCAGAATGGCCTGCACGAGCTCACAGCGAAACAAGAGACGCGACTTTTCGGGTCCAACAAGGAAAGAGGAATTATTCCAATTCGAGTCGAAACGGATTGGCCTCGTAGGCCATCGCGCCGCGTCCGATGGCGTCGATGGCTGCGACCATGCGGCCCTCGCGACACAACATGCGGTCGGCAAGCGCCACGAAGCGGCTATTTGGCGTCGCCGTCGCCGAGGCGCGGCGCAGCTCGCGCGCGATCGTCAATTCATCGCGGCGGGGGTTGAGCGCGCAGGCCGAGACATAAGCGCCTGCCGTGGAGCGGCTGATGCCGGCATAGCAATGCACCACCAGCGGCTTGGCGCGATCCCAGCCGCGCACGAATTCGATCAGCGCGCTGACATGATCGTCGCAAGGGAGAGTGTAGCCGTCCATCGGCACGCTGATGTCGTCCATGCTCAGAATGAGATGGTTCGCCGCTACGACGCTGCTTGGCCGTTCGACCCGGTCGGTATCCTTGAGCAACGTGACGACATGGCGCGCGCCGGTCGTTTCGACGGTTTCGTAGAGGCGCGCGAGCGAGCAGACGTGAATCATCATTATCCCGAAGCAGTTCTTGCCCTCTTATATGGGGAGGAATTTTGAGATCAAGGCGTCGGTTTGCGGGCCGCTAAATTTGTTCCCAATCCAGGGCCATCGCCTTTAGCTCAGGGTCCCCGCTTTCGCGAGGACGAACGCAGGGCTGCGTCATCCACCGACGACTTTGGCGAAGCGCTCGAGATAGCGCCGCTCGGCCACCTCCGCCGGCCACGGCACCAGATAATCGCGCTCGGTGGCCGCGGAGAATTTCGGCGGCGCGCCGAAGAAACGCCGCGCTTCGCTTGCGGAAAATCCCGCAAGCCGCGTCGCCTCGAGATAGGCCGCGGCGCGGTCGGATGCCTTGATCAACGCCACAGCATCCGCGGGCAGCTCGGCGGGAAGCCCGAACCGCAGATGGATCGCCGCGAGAAGGCGCGCCTCCACCGCCTTGTACGCGTCGCCGATCACCGCCTTGAACGGTGAGATCATGTCTCCGATCACGTATTCCGGGGCGTCGTGCAGCAGAATGCCGAGGCGGATTGCGCGGTCGAGGCGCGCGCGCTGGCGCGCGATGGCTTCGACCAGCAGCGAATGCTGCGCGACGGAGAAGATGTGCGCGCCCTCGGTCTGTCCGTTCCAGCGGGCGACGCGCGCGAGCCCGTGCGCGATGTCGGCGATCTCGACGTCGAGCGGGGACGGATCGAGCAGATCGAGCCGGCGCCCGGACAGCATGCGTTGCCAAGCGCGGAATGCCGCGGAGGCCACTGCCGCTCGCGGCTTTGCCGGCATCGCGCTCAGCGACCCGCCAGCGCGGCGAGTGGCGCGTGCCGATGGCAGCTCACCACGTGGTCGTTGACCATCCCCGTCGCCTGCATGAAGGCATAGACGATGCTTGGGCCGACGAATTTGAAGCCGCGGCGCGCCAGCTCCTTGGACATCGCGCGCGAGATGGGCGTTTCCGCCGGCACCAGCGACGTGGAGCGGAAGCGATTGACCTTGGGCCTGCCGCCGACGAAATCCCACAGCAGCCGCGAGAAGCCGGGCCCCTTTTCCATGGCATCGAGATAGGCGCGCGCGGAGAGGATCGCGCCCTCGATCTTCATGCGATTGCGCACGATGCCCGCATCTTGCATCAGCTTCGCGATTTTCTTCGGCGTGTAACGCGCGATCTTCTCCGGCTCGAAACCGTCGAAGGCGCGCCGGAAATTCTCGCGTTTGCGCAGGATGGTGATCCAGGACAATCCGGCCTGGAAGCCGTCAAGGATGAGCTTCTCGTAGAGCGCGCGGTCATCGTATTCGGGCACGCCCCATTCGTCGTCATGATAGGCGACGTAGAGCGGGTCCTGCTTGGGCCAGGGACAGCGTTTGAGTCCGTCCGGATGGAGAAGGACAGGGCTCATTCCGCGGCCTTCGCCTCGCCGGGCCACGCAAATTGCGCCCAGGCCGGTTTGACTAGCCGCAATTCGACGCCGCCTGCCACGAGCCGCTCTCCCGCCGCCAGCGCCTCCGCGGCGCGGTCGAGACGAAGCAGCGCGAGGCCGCGCCCTTCGGCGCCCGAGCCGAACGTGCCGACGGTCCTCTCGCCCGCGCTCACCGGCACGCCGGCCTCGGGCGCAAAGCCCTCGAACGCCACGGGGACGACGCGCGTGCGCGCCGTGCCCCGGTGCTCGATGCGCGAGACCACCTCTTGTCCGACGAAGCAGCCCTTGTCGAAATCGATGCCGCCGAACTGGTCCATGTCGGCCTCGTGCGGGAACGCATCGCCGTAGATGAAATCGAGGCCACCGCGCGGCGCACCGAGCGCGATGCGATGAGCTTCGTAGGCCGCTGCGTCGACGAGGTCGGCGCCGAGGTCAGCCGCGGCGGCGCCAGCAAGGTGCGGCGGCAACATGCAGCGTAGCCCCAAGGACGCAAGCCGCGGATCGCGATAGCACAAGCCATATTCCGTAACTGCGCTGCCGTCCCAGGCCGCGAGCACGCCGAGCGTCTCGGACAAATCTTCGATAATGATCTTGGCGCGCAGCTTGTAGAAGTTGAGCCGCTGCAGCAGCGTCGGCGCGAGCGCGCGCGGGCAGTCGAGGAAGAAGCCGCCGCCGTCGGCGTGCGGGGCTTCCGCCAGGATGAAATCGACGATGAGCTTGCCCTGCGGCGTGAGCAGGGCGGCAAAGCTCGCGGCGTCCGGCGTCACCTTGGCGATGTCGCTGGTTACGAGTCCGTTGAGGAATTTGCGCGCGTCGTCGCCATCAACTTTGACGACGCCGCGGTCGGGAAGCAGCGCGGCTTTCATTGGGCGGATCGTAGCGGTGTCGCGGCTAAACGTAAGGGGCTCGCCGCGCGCTCACAAGCCCTCGACGCATCCATCGTCTTGCCAAAAAGTCTAGCCCGGCAATGACGGTTTTTTAATTGGCGCCTGTGCCTGTGGTGCGATGATCCTTAGTCGCCGCTGACAAAGAACTGCCAGGCGCCGTCGGGCGAGATTCCGAGCCGGTAGAAAGCATAGGCGCCGAGCTTCATCATGTCCTTGTAGTCGGCGCCGGTGACGAGGCGAAACAGCTCGACCTTCTGCTGCGGCGTGAGCGCATCAAGCGACATGCGCACGAAATAGGGCCACACATACATCTCTTGTGGCGTGCCTTGGTCGACGTGCACGAAGGCAGCTTCGAGGATCATGGTCATGATCGAGAGTACCTCGATGCCGTCGGAGTCGGGATAGTTCGCTTTCCAAAAGGCGACAGGATCCTTGTCGTCGGTGAACGAGAAGATCGGCATCGAATCGGTCATCAGCGCTGCGAGCTGCTGCAGGTCGCCGCTGCGCGCGGCGCCGAGCAGCCGCTCGCGCGTGCGCGCCACCGGCGCCGGCAAGCGAGAGAGATCGGTGATGATCTCGGGAGCAGCGGATGGCGCCGCGGTGTGACCCTTGCTCTTTTCGGCAGCGGCTGGGTTTTGCGCCGGCTCTGCCGGCGGCGGCTCGGATATTTCTGGCGGCTTGGCGCCCTCGCCGCGAAGGCTTTTCGGGGCAAGCGCGCTGCCGCTCGCAACGAGCACCAAACACATCAAGAGGCGAAAGCCGATGCGCAGCCGCATGGTCGAGCCCCGATCGATGCCGGGCAGTCTACCAGAAGCACGAAATCGGTGGCGAGGTTCCCCGCGGCAGCAGGTTCCGCAACTCTGTCGCAGGCGCGGGCGCCCGTTGCGCGCGCGCCGCGGCTACTGCCTGATCATGGCGAGGGAAAATTCGCCGTTGCGGATGCGCACCGCAAGCCCCTCGGCGAAACGCGCCGCCGGCTCCTCGCCGTAGGTCGACACGAACTCGGCGAAGGCGGCGAAGAGGCAGGCCTGCGCCAAACAATCGCCGTCGATCCCCTCGACGCGCGCTTCGGCCCAGGCTGCGTTGAGGTACCCGAGCGCAGCCCGCTTCTGCTCATGATCCGGCACCGGGACCTCGGTCACATCATGCCCATGTCGCTCGGCGGGCGGTTACAGGACCACGTTAGCATGCGAGCCACGTTCGCCTAGAGCGGAACTCGAGGAACGGTTAATGCCTCCGCCTGTCCTCGCATGATCGCCCACGAGGCCAAATATCTCTTCCGTTCATTCCCGCGAAAGAGCGAATCCAGGGGCCCGGTCTCCGACTTGGGTCCCCGCTGTCTGTCGCGGGGACGAACGGAGGAAAAAGTTCGGTGTGGCTACGAGGAGAGTTCAGTTCGCGTAACGCGCCGTCATCTCTCGCGCGATTTTTGAACCTTCTTCCAGGTAGCGGCGAATGACGATCTCCGCCGCCGGGGTGCAGGTGCGGTAGCTCAGCTGGTAGCCGCGGTAACCGCGATTGAAGCTCGCGATCATACGCAGGCGCCGCTCCCCGCTCGGGACTTCGGCATCGACGATCGCCTGCATCTCGTTGCGCCACTTCTGGCCTTCGTTGGCGCCGCAGATATTGCGCAGGTAATGCAAGGCACCGAGAATCTCGGCGAGGCGCTGCAGGCTCCCATCGAAGGGGGCGGCAGCTGCTTCGGCACGCGCGCGCGTGTCGGCTGGCGCGAGGGTAAGCGTGGCCGCGACTGCGGCCACTGTGAAGACGCGCCGCCACATCGGAAAGGAAACCTGCATGAGGGTTGGAGCGGTCGGACCGTGA
>VAZQ01000272.1 GCA_005883115.1 Alphaproteobacteria bacterium
TTGGGCGCTGCGCTTGCGCTGGCGCAGGCGGTCGCGCTGACGCAGACCGCCTTTCTGTTCTCCTGTAAGTTGCATGCGGCCACTCCGGCGCAACCTTTCAGGGCACAAGCCACAGTGGCAGCGATCTGCCAATTTCATCGCCAAATCAATGCGGTAACGCGAGCACCAGTGGCATATGCTTCTCAACAACTTTTTGCAGTCCTTGCCAATTTTGCTCGGAATACGATTGCCTTCGGACCGCCCTGTGGGAACATTATTCGGCACCACAGGAGATTGTTATGGCCGGCGCCAAAAAGGCCCCAAATCCCATCGACAGGCATGTGGGTAGCCGGGTGCGCATGCGCCGGATGATGCTTGCGATGAGCCAGGAGAAGCTGGGGGACGCGCTCGGTCTGACCTTCCAGCAGGTGCAGAAATACGAGAAGGGCACAAACCGTATTGGCGCGAGCCGGCTGCAGCAAATCTCGCATATCCTCCAGGTCCCCGTCGCCTTCTTCTTTGAGGGCGCGCCCAACTTGGCGGATGCGGCGGACGGGATGATAGACGCACCTTCCCCGGCCTACGTCTCGGATTTCCTCGCCACCTCTGAAGGGCTCTCCCTGACAAAGGCTTTCATGCGCATCAAGGAGCCCAAGCTCAGGCGCCGCATTGTCGATCTGGTCGAGGAGATCGCCGGGAACGGTAACTGAAGCGGGAGCACGAAGCGGCGGAGCGGGTCGAAGTCTCTTCTCTCCCCTTGTCCCACACTTCGCCCACACCTTGACCGCGCACGGGGACGCTGCAAGAAACACTCCGCGCTCAAAGCGGTGAGGGTTGCAGTCGAGCTTGCGAGGGGAGCCTTTCAGTGTCACACGCCAATTATCTTTTCACCAGTGAATCGGTATCCGAGGGCCATCCCGACAAGGTCTGCGATCAGATTTCGGATGCAATCCTCGACGCCTTCATCGAGAATGACATCAGGCTTGGCATTGCCGGCGATAGCCTTGTGAATACGCGGCTAGGCTGCGAGACGCTCTGCACTACCAACAAGATCGTCATTGCCGGCGAGGGCCGCGGACAGGCGCCGCTATTCACCAAGTATGGCAGTCACGCCGTGATCAACCGCGAGATAATCAGCGAGATCGCGCGCAATGTGGTGCGCGACATCGGCTACGACCAGAACGGATTCTCCTACCACGGCGCGGATATCGAGGTGCTGCTGCACGGCCAATCGCCGGACATCGCCAGAGGTGTCGATGCGAAAAAGAAGAAGGGCGAGGAGCAGGAGGGTGCAGGCGACCAAGGCATGATGTTCGGATTCGCCTGTACCGAGAGCGAGGTCTACGAGAAAGGCTCGTTCATGCCGGCTCCGATCTACTTCGCACACAAGATCCTGAAGGTTCTGGCGGAAAAGCGCCGTTCGAAACAGCTGTTCGATTTACAACCCGACGCCAAGAGTCAGGTGACCGTGCAATATGTGGGCGGCAAACCCGTTGGGTGCACCAAAGTGGTCGTCTCGACACAGCACAATCCCGAGACCCGTAATGGAAAGAAATATTCGCCCGGGATGGTGAAGGACTTGATCGGCGATGCCGTGGCTTCGGCGCTGCCGGATGGCTGGATGCCCAAACGAGCGAACGACTTCCTGGTCAATCCCACTGGCAATTTCGTGGTGGGCGGACCTGACGGTGACTGCGGCCTCACTGGCCGCAAGATCATCGTGGATACCTATGGCGGCTACGCGCCGCACGGGGGCGGTGCTTTCTCCGGTAAGGACCCCACCAAGGTCGACCGTTCGGCTGCTTATGCCGCGCGTTATCTCGCCAAGAACGTCGTCGCCGCCGGTGTCGCCGAGCGTTGCACCATCCAGATCGCCTATGCGATCGGAATCTCCGACCCTATGTCGCTCCTGGTCGATACCCATGGCACGGGCAAGGTGGACGAGAGGAAGCTCGAAAAAGCCCTGCCCGAAATTCTGCGGCTTACGCCGACCAACATCCGCCGCACGCTTAAGCTAAATCGCCCGATCTATCGTCGCACCGCCGCCTACGGCCACTTCGGTCGCGCGCCGGAGAAGGATGGCGGCTTTTCCTGGGAAAAGACCGATCTCGTCAAGGATATCAGGACGGCCGTCGGCTAAGGTCCTCGACGCGCAGGCATCGGCGGGTCCAATTTGGCGGGTCTTGTGACCGCCACATCCATGTCCGACCAATCGCACCCGCGGCGTGGCGCTTTCTTCGGGCGTCGCAAAGGTCACGCACTACGCCCGCGCCAGGCCCGGCTATTCCAAACCCTCTTGCCCCGGCTTGCCCTGAATTTGGCTGCGCCGACACCGGTCGACCTCGCACTCCTATTTCCCGATCCGGTCGAGAGCGTCCGCCTCGAGATCGGATTCGGCGGGGGGGAGCACATGATTGCGCAGGCCGAACAGCATCCGCGCGCCGGTTTCATCGGCGTCGAGCCGTTCGTCAATGGAATGGCCAAGGCGCTCGCCGCGATTGAGCTAAAGAAACTCTCGAACGTCCGCCTGCATTTTGATGACGCGACTTCTCTGCTCGATTGGTTGCCGGCCATCTCCCTCGCGCGCGTCGATCTGATCTACCCCGATCCCTGGCCGAAACGGCGGCATTGGAAGCGACGCTTCATCCAGGACGAGAGTCTTGCGGCGATCGCGCGCATCCTGCAGCCAGGTGGCGAATTGCGGTTTGCGACGGACGTTGCCGACTACGCGGCCTGGACGCTCAGGCACCTGATCCAATCGGCGGATTTTGAGTGGACGGCCGAACGCGCTGACGACTGGCGCCGCCCATGGCCAGGCTTTTCAGCGACGCGCTATGAAGCCAAAGCCAAGCGCGAAGGCCGCGCGACGTCCTATCTGATTTTCAGAAGAAAGGACCGCGAGTGACCGCTCAGAAGACGTAAGCTCAAGCTCGTCTGCCGTCAGTCGTCTGCCGCTTGTCAGCTGGGCGCACCTGCCAAAACCGGACTATGCGTTGCGCAGCTATCGGACAAAGCAGATCGAAATCGACGCGGGCGGTGCCGAGATCCTGGCTTGATATTTCCGTGCTGCCTGGCCGTCTTTTGATGATGGCCTCTGCCGTTGCCCAGCCCAAACCCGCCGATTTGCAGAGAATGAGTACCGGATCAGGCCGCTCGGCGCGCATGAGTCGATCCACCACTTCGATTGGTACCACGCAAAGCGATGCGAGTGCTGCGATCGTATGCTCATAGTCTATGCTCGCTGCGATACCGGCGAGGAGTCCCTCATCAAATATAACTTTGTCCTGCAGTGCCGTTATTCTGCGCTGCGCGCGCGAATAATCGGCCGGCGCTGCGCGCGCGCTTCGTGCGTTGGATTCCCGCGCCGATGTGGGGCGGATCGCGGATTGCCTGTCCGGGACACCAGATGCGAGAAGCTGCCGCTGAACCGCGTCCGTCGCAGTGAGCAGGAGTTCGTGGAACAGACGCGGCGGAATGTCACCGCGCAGTAGAGTCTTTTCAGCCAGGATACCGTCTGTTTTCGCGCGCTCGACTAGGAAGCAAAAGCCATCATCGGAGAAACGTGCGGCGCGATTGTCGGCTAAGCAGCGCAGCACCTCCTGGTTTCCGCGCTGCAGGAGCCCGTCGGTCACGCGCTCGGCAAGACCCGGCCGAGCCGAGATGGCGAGCAAATGTCCCTGGCTCTTGGTCGCAATGATATCGATGAGATCGGTCTCGGATAGGCGCGCCGCCCGTTTGAGTACGGGAGCTGCAACCGCGATCGAGTCGTCGCGCGCGAGACGGCGCACTGCTTCGACCGGCGGATTGCCGAGCGGAGCAAGCCGAGAAGACAACCGGGTACGCGCCTTGCTATCGATGCGGTCGATCAATCGGGCGAGGACGAGATCGAACACCTGGATATGATGCTCATTGAAGCTACTCGCGCCCCCGAGAAAAAACGCTGTCACGCGCTCGAGGATCTTGGCCTGTCGCTGGGGCGAGCCGCGCATGATCAGATCGTCGAGTTCCGGAAGGAGCAAGGCGTGCACGGACATCATTGCGCCCGAAGACCGGACCACTTGGAAAGAATACGTGACGGCGCGACGCGTCACTCGACCGCGAGCTTATAGGAGAGGAGTCTGAAAGAAGGGTTAGTTAATCGCGAGTGCTTGGGCCCTTGCGCAGCCGCAGTAAATCGCTATATTTCAGCCGTCCAGCTTTTGGATGTCTCATAACGGTCGGATGTGATCCGGTCGGTTTTTGAGAGTGGGTTCCCCCCGGGACCCGCTCTTTTTTGTTACCGATTCGGCCCTTGGCCTCCGATCGAGATGAGCGCGCGTTCTACCTTAACTTGTGCGGCGAAAGGGAATGGCACCAGCGGTCGACAATCTCGGGACAAATTGCGAGCCGCGCCTCATCGCGGAGCAGGGCATTGCCGCGCGTGTGGCCGCCATCAGCGAGCCCGTCCTGGACGGCATCGGGTACCGGCTGGTCCGGGTGAAGATTTTTGGGGCCGATGGTTGCACGGTCCAGATCATGGCCGAGCGTCCGGACGGCACCATGACCGTCGAGGACTGCGAGGCGGTATCGCGCGCACTCTCGCCAGTGCTCGACGTGGCCGATCCGATCGATCGCGCCTACCGGCTCGAAGTGTCCTCGCCGGGCATGGATCGCCCGCTGGTGCGACGTTCGGACTTCGTGCGCTTTGCAGGGCATTTGGTCAAACTGGAAATGATGATTGCGCGTGACGGCCGACGGCGGTTCCGCGGCCTTTTGCTGGGCGTGGAAGGGGACGCCGCGCGCATTCGCCGCGACGATTCCTCACCTGGCGAAAGCGACGAGGTGCTGCTGCCGATCGATGAAATGGCAGAGGCGAAGCTGGTCCTGACCGATGCCTTGATTGCCGAATCGCTCAGGCGCGGCAAGGCCGCAGAACGCGCCGCGCAACGCCAACAGGCGGAGAATGGCCAACCTGCCAACCGCGAAAATTCCGAAGCTCAACACAAACATGTCCAGTCCGCGCCGGTCGATCACCGGGGTGATGCTCAGAACGAAGGAGAATGACCGATGGCCGTAAGCGCCAACCGGCTCGAACTGTTGCAAATCGCTGACGCGGTTGCCCGCGAGAAGGCAATCGACCGCAGCATCGTCATTGCCGCCATGGAAGATGCGATCCAGAAGGCAGCGCGCTCGCGCTACGGCAGCGAGACTGAAGTACGCGCCGAGATCAATGCGAAAACCGGCGAGATGCGGCTGTCACGCCTGCTGCTTGTGGTGGATCAAGTCGAAAACGATGCGACACAGATCGCGCTTGAGGATGCAAAGAAGCGCAATCCTGCCGCCCAGGTCGGCGACTATATCGCGGAAGCCTTGCCGCCGCTCGAGTATGGTCGCATCGCCGCCCAATCAGCGAAGCAAGTGATCGTGCAAAAAGTTCGCGAAGCGGAGCGCGATCGTCAGTATCAGGAGTACAAGGATCGCATTGCCGATATCGTCAATGGCATCGTCAAGCGGGTGGAATACGGCAACGTGGTCGTCGATCTCGGCCGCGGCGAAGCGATTGTGCGCCGGGACGAACTGTTGCCGCGCGAAACCTTTCGTAACGGTGACCGGATCCGCGCTTTCATTTACGACGCACGCCGCGAGCCACGCGGGCCACAGATCTTCCTCTCACGCACGCATCCGCAGTTCATGGCCAAGCTGTTCGCGCAGGAAGTGCCGGAAATCTACGACGGGATCGTCGAGGTCAAGGCGGTCGCGCGGGATCCGGGCTCGCGCGCAAAAATAGCGGTGATCTCCCGGGATTCGTCGGTAGACCCGGTTGGCGCCTGCGTGGGCATGCGCGGTTCTCGCGTGCAAGCCGTGGTTAACGAGCTACAGGGCGAGAAGATCGACATCATCCCGTGGACCGCGGACCCCGCGAACTTCGTCGTCAACGCGCTCGCACCGGCGGAAGTAGCCAAGGTTGTGCTCGATGAAGACCGCCATCGCATGGAAGTGGTCGTGCCCGACCAGCAGCTCTCGTTAGCCATCGGCCGGCGTGGACAAAACGTCCGGCTCGCATCCCAGCTCACCGGTTGGGACATTGACATCGTCACCGAGCAGGAAGAATCGGAGCATCGGCAGGCCGAATTCGAGAAGCGTACCAAGCTGTTCATCGAGGCACTCAATGTCGACGAGGTGGTCGGACAGCTGCTCGCCTCCGAGGGATTCAACTCGGTCGAGGAGCTTGCCGTCGTCGATGAAAGGGAGCTCGCCGGGATCGAGGGTTTCGATGAAGAGACCGCGCGCGAATTGCAAGCGCGTGCCCGCGACCACCTCGGTCAACAGGAAGCCGAGCTTGACGAGAAACGCAAACAGCTGGGCGTCGAGGACGCACTCAAAGAGATCCCCGGCGTTACCACCGCCATGCTGGTCAAGTTGGGAGAAAATGACATCAAAACGGTTGAAGATCTGGCGGGTTGTGCCACCGATGACCTTTTCGGCTGGAGCGAACGCAAGGATGGCGAGACTGTCCGCTATCCTGGCGCTCTCGACGGCTTCGATCTGTCGCGCGACGACACCGAAGCGCTGATCATGCAGGCACGCGTTAAGGCCGGTTGGATCAAAGAGGAGGATCTGGCACCGCCCCCCGCCGAGGAGGACGCCGTGGTCGAGGCCACCGCGACATCGGCCTGAGGAGATCGAATGGTTGGTCAAACGCAAGAGAGCGCACTTGATCTCGGCCCGCACAAAACCGCGCCTGGCACGCAGCGGTTTTGCGCGGCGACCGGAGCGGTGCGGCCCGTCGACGAGATGATCCGTTTCGTTATGAGTCCCGATGGCGTTGCGGTGCCGGACCTCAAGCGCCGGTTGCCCGGACGCGGCATGTGGATCACGGCGACGCGCCAGGCGCTCCATGCCGCGCTGGAGCGCAATGCGTTTGCACGCGCTTTCAAGCGTGACGTTCGCGTCACTCCTGATGTCGTAGACACTACCGAGCGCCTG
>VAZQ01000682.1 GCA_005883115.1 Alphaproteobacteria bacterium
GAGCTCAAGCTCGACAAGAGCGGCTCTGCGGTGGCCATGGCGCTGCCGGAAAAGGACACGGAGAACATGGCTGATGACTCGCATTTGCGCGAAATGACCTGCGATCCAAAGTTTCGCCGCGTTCTGATCACGGACGGGCGTACCAGCGTTGGGCAGGCTATGGCCAAAGCGTTTTCTGACGCTGGAGCGTCAATCGTTTTTGTCGGACTGGCGAATCCCTGGAAGCCATTTCCCGGGATGGAAAGCCTACGCAAAATCGAACACGTTGAAATCGTGCCGCTTGACGTGACGGATACCGAATCGGTGACCGAGTTGGCCGAGCAGAACGGTGGGCGCATCGACATTGTGGTCAATACCGCGGAACACATTCGCGCGGGCGGCGTCGTGGATCGCCATGGTCTGACGATCGCGCGCGAGGAGATTGACGTTCGCTACCTCGGTCTATTGCGGCTTGCCCAGGCATTCGGCCCGATCCTTCGTTCTCGCGGCGCGGACGGAGTCAATTCGGCCGCGGCCTTCGTCAATCTGCTGTCCGTGCATGCGTTGATGAACTGGCCCGCGTATGGGGGCTATTCCGCCACCGAGGCGGCATGTCTCTCGGCCGCGCAATGCATGCGCGCGGAACTGCGCCCGGGCGGGGTCAAGGTGGTGAATGTGTTCTTCGGCCCGCTCGACATCGATTGGTTCCAAACCGTGCCGCCGCCGAAGGTGACGCCGGCGGCGCTCGCCAATGCGGTGGTTCGCGCGCTCCAGCACGGGCTCGAGGACGTGTTTGTGGGCGACGTCGCCGAGGACACCCGGCAACGCCTTGCGGTCAATCCCAAGGCGCTCGAGCGCGAGCTGGCAAGCTGAAGGATATCTCAATGACAGTTGATCTCATGTCGTTCGCGCGCGCGGTGGCCGACGGCGACATCCGTGTCATCGATCTGACGCAGACCCTGTCGCAGGAATTCCCGATCATCGTGCTGCCGCCCGAGTTGGGACAATGCGCGCCGTTCCGAATGGAGGAGGTGTCGCGCTACGACGAACGCGGGCCGGCTTGGTACTGGAACAACATTAGTCTCGGCGAGCATACTGGAACGCACTTCGACGCGCCGATCCACTGGATTTCCGGCAAGGATTTGCCGAATAACGCAGTCGATACGATCGACGTCGCGCAGTTCATCGCGCCGGCTGCCGTGATCGATTGCTCCAAGGAGTGCGCGGCCGATCCTGATTTCGCGTTGACCATCCCCTTTGTCGAGCAATGGGAGGCGCGCCACGGCAAGATCGAGCCGCGAAGTTGGGTCCTGCTGCGCACGGACTGGTCGAAGCACACCTATACCGACTATGCCGGCCTGCGCGACGATGGCGCTCACACTCCGGGGCCGGAGCCCGCTGTCGTGAAGTGGTTCGTCGAACAGCGCGATGTGCACGGATTCGGCACCGAGACGATCGGTACTGATTTCGGTCAGGGACAGCACTTCAATCCGCCCTATCCCGCCCATTTCTACATGCATGGCAAAGGCCGGTTTGGGCTGCAGTGCCTCACGAATTTGGATCTGCTGCCGCCCAAGGGCGCGGTCATCATCGCGGCGCCGCTGAAGATCAAGCAGGGGTCGGGCAGTCCGTTGCGCGTTCTGGCGCTGGTCGCGGGAGGGAATGCGTGACGGCAAACGACTTTGCCGTGGTCACGGGCGGATCGACGGGCATCGGCGCGGAAATTTGCCGGCAGATGCTGGAGGCCGGCTACGAGGTCATCTCGCTCGCCCGGCGCAAACCCGCTCAATCGCATGCGAGGCTGCATGCGGTAGAGGTCGATCTCATGGATCGCTCCGCGGCCGAGCGCGCCGCCGCAGACATTGCCGACCGATTCCCGATTTCGCATATCGTGCACAACGCCGGAATAATCCGGCCGGCGCTGTTGCCCGATGTAGCCCAGGATGACTTGCAAGCTCTCACGCAATTGCATCTCGGCGTCGCGCTTACGCTCGTGCAGGCTGCCTTGCCGGCGATGAGGCGAAATCGCTTCGGCCGTATAGTGCTGATGTCATCGCGGGGTGCGCTCGGGCTAGAGACGCGCTCGGCCTATTCGGCGACCAAGGCTGGTATCATCGGGATGGCACGCACCTGGGCGCTGGAGCTTGCACCCGACGGCATCACCGTGAATGTGGTTGCGCCCGGGCCGATCTCGGACACTGAAATGTTTCGCAGCGTCGTTCCGAAGGACAGCGAGCGCGAGAAGGCGCTTGCGGCGGCCATTCCGGTGAAGCGACTCGGCCGCTGCGGCGATGTCGCGCGCGCCGTGATATTCTTCTGCGACCGGGCCAACGGCTTTGTAACTGGCCAGACGCTCTATGTCTGCGGTGGAGCGAGCGTGGGCACGCTTGCCATTTAGCTACAGTTTTTCCA
>VAZQ01000273.1:0-6938 GCA_005883115.1 Alphaproteobacteria bacterium
CCTATTGCCGTTGCAGGGTACCCTCGAGCCGTCGAGCGGGCGAAACTAATTCGAGGGCGGCCTCACTAAATTCCCCAAGCTTTCGAAATGCCTGACTTAATGAGGAGGACAGATGATGGTTCGAGGTTTGGTGATCGGCGCGACGCTGCTAGCCACATCGGTAGCTGGTGTAATGGCGCAGGACGTACCGGGCGGAGAAGCCGCGTTCCGAAAGTGTCAGCCCTGCCACGACGTCGGCGAGACGGCGAAGAACAAGTTGGGTCCCGAGCTCAATGGGCTTGATGGCAGGAAAGCAGGCACGGCCGAAGGCTACGCTTATAGCGACAGCAACAAGAACTCCGGCATCGTGTGGAGTGAAGCGAGTTTCAAGGAATACCTAGAAGATCCGCAAGCCAAGATGCCCGGGACAAAGATGATCTTCTCCGACAAGAACGAGAAAGAAGTCGCGGATTTGTGGGCTTATCTCAAGCAGTTTGGAGCCGAAGGCAAGAAGAAAGGTCAGTGACCGCGTTGGCGAGCACATGGATGGTTGCGCCGCAAGCGTTGCCAGCATTGAAAGGAGAGCGTCATGCCAGCTATCGCTACTATTATCATTGTGCTGCTCAGTGTTTGTAGCATCACTACTGCAGCACAAGCCCAACAATCGAACAGTTGCAAGCAGTGTCGGGATCAACAACAGGCGTGCGCGAAAAACTACTCCGCAAAGACTTGCAAGAGCGAATACGACATATGCATGAAATCGTGCCAGCGAAAGTAGGTGGGCCAGTCAGCCGGGCAATCCTGGTTGTTGCACTGGGGAGTTTGCCGGCAACCGCGCTTGCGCAGAGCGCGCGCCCGCAACGTCCGTCGTACTGTTTCGATTTGAGCCGAATCGTCGATCTTGCGGTGACGAAAGAGAGGTTTTCCTCCATCGCCGGACGGCCGAGGCAGGGTGACTTTCGCGATGCCACCGTCGTATTGCCCGACTGGAAGGACTGTTCGCTCTATGGCGCTGCCACCTATACCTGCGACTCCGCCGAAATCGAGAGCGCGGCAGAGGCCGAGAAGGCGCGCGGCGCCACGCTTGACCAAGTCAAGTTCTGTCTGGGAGCAGGTTGGACCGAAGCCACCGAGCGCTCCTCTCCGAACTACGTCGTTTTGCACAATGCCGTGCGGCCGGTTGCCATCACGCTGAGCACGGAACAAACCGACAGCAAGAAACACGTCGTTCGCCTCACGGTGTTTGTGCGCAGAAACTAGTGCGGCAATGACTATGGCGATCACCTCTTCCCCTGTGCTGATGCAACTGGCCGGCCTCGCCAAACGCTTCGGCGACCAGCACGCGCTCAGCGACATTTCCTTCACCGTGAATGCCGGTGAGGTGCTCGGTCTGATCGGGCCGAACGGCGCCGGCAAGACCACGCTCATGCAAGCCATCGCCGGCACGCTTCCGACCGATGCTGGTCATATTCTTTGGCGCGGGATCCCTCTTCCTTTGCCGCGCCGGCGCCAGTTCCTCTTCTACCTGCCCGACGGAGTTCGCCCGTGGGAGGACCAGTACGTCGCGCGGGTAACCGAATTGTTCGCGGCAATCTACGGCCGATCGCAGGCCGTCCTCGCACAAACGATCCACTCGCTCGGTCTCGCCCCCGTCCTGCGCAAGCGCGTCGTCGAATTATCGAAGGGCTATGCCCGCCGGCTGCTGTTGGCGCTGGCGCTGCTGACGCCGCAGCCGCTGCTGCTGATGGACGAACCGTTCGACGGCTTCGACCTGCGGCAAACCCGCGACATCATGAACGTGCTGCGCGAGGTCGCGGGCGCCGGGCGGACGCTCGTTCTCGCCATTCACCAGTTGCGCGATGCCGCGCGCGTCTGCGACCGCTTCGTGCTGCTCGCGGAAGGTCGCGTCCGCGGCGTCGGCACGCTCGCGCAACTGCGCGCACAGGCAGGGACACCCGCATCCGACTTGGAGGACGTCTTCCTTGCGCTCACCTGAGACGGCCGTTGTGCATCGTGCCCCGATGCGCCCGCTGCTCGGCAAGGAGCTGCGGGAGGTCGCGAGCGGCCGCGCGCTATGGACCATGCTGCTGATCCTGTGCCCGCTCGTGGGCTACAGCTTTTTTCAAGCGGTCTCGCTCTACGACGAAGCGAGCGCGGCTGCGGCGGAGTCGCCGGTGCTGGGGAGCGGGCTCTCGCCGCTCGATGGGATACTGGTGCCGACCTTTGGCGGTCTTTACCTCGCTGCAACGCTGCTGTTCCCATTCGTGGCGATTCGAACCCTCGGGCGCGAAAAAGAATCGGGCGCGCTCGCGTTGCTCGTTCAATTGCCTTATCGCATTCCAGGACTGATCGTCGCCAAGATGACGGCGATCTTCGCCGGCTGGCTTGCTGCCGTCCTCTGCGCTGCCTCGGCCCTTGTGGTCTGGTTGGCAATGGGTGGACATCTCTACCTTCCCGAAACGCTCGATCTCGTCAGCGGCCATGTACTCTACGGCCTGTTGGTCGGCGCCATCGCGCTGTTCTCGGCGAGCATCTCCGACAGCGCGGCGACGGCGGCGATCATCACCCTCGCCTTCACCATCGGCTCCTGGGTGCTCGACTTTGCGCTCGTCGGGCAGCCGGGCATGCTCGGGTGGATATCCCAGTTGTCGCTGACGCAGACGCTGCGTCCGTTCGAGCAGGGGCTCCTGTCGGCAGGTCTTTTGTTGGGCATGCTCGCGGCGATCTGTGGCTTTGCCGCACTCGCGGCGGTGTGGCTGCATCCGGGCGTGCGGGTCAGCACCAAGATGGCTCGATCCGCAGTCTGCGTAAGCATCGCCGCCGCCGTCATCGGCTTGTCGACACAGGTCGGGCGATCGGTCGATGTTACCGAGGACCGCCGCAACTCCTTTCCCGCCGCCGATCAGCTCGCGCTCGCCGAATTGCGCGAGCCCTTGATTATCACCGTTCACCTTGCTCCGGAGGATCCGCGCTACGTCGATCTGCGGCGCAACGTGCTCGCCAAGCTCGAGCGGGCTATGCCGCACGTGACGATTCGGCTCGCCACCAGCGGCCAAAGCATGGTCGGTAGCGCGAGCGAGGACGCTTACGGCGAAGTCGAGTACACGTATGACGGTCGTTCGGACAAGAGCCGCTCGACCAGCCACCGCGAAATCCTGCCGCTCATTTACGCGCTCGCCGGACGGCCAATTCCAGAGCCGATCCCCGGTCAGGACTATCCAGGCTACCCGCTGATCGCCAACGCCTCGCCCGCGCTCGCTTGGTTCCTCGGTGGCCTTCCGCTGCTGATCGTCATCGCATGGTGGCGCAGCTGCCGTCCGCCATACGTCGCTCTACATCTCACCAAGGATGGAGGTCCTGCATGAAAACGAACACACGCACCACGACAACCGCCATCGCGGCCCTCGGTCTCGCGGCTCTACTGGCGTACGCCGACGCCGCGCAATCGGTCAAACTCGACTTTTCCGACGAGAGCGTTGGCGCCGAGCCAAAATCCTTCGTCAGCGTTGTCGGCGTCTGGCGCATCGAGAGCGACGGCGGCAACAAAGTCTTGGTCGTCGACGGGCGGCAGTGGAAAGAAGGCCAGACCGCGGCCGGCATCGCCGACAAGGCGCGCACCCTTTACGGCGACCGCTACGCCGAATTCCTCGATCGGGTTCAGGCTTATGCCTATTTCCCCTATGTGGTCGCCAAGGACGTCACCGATTTCCGCGATGGTGACATCTCTGTGCGCTTCGAAGGCATTTCCGGCCGCATCGATCAGGGCGCCGGAATATTGTTCAACCTCAAGCCAAACGGCGATTACCTCACCGTTCGCGCAAATCCCCTCGAGAACAATCTCGTTCTGTGGAAATTCGAGAAAGGCAAGCGATCCTCGGTGAAATGGATTCGCAACACGCCGACGCCAAGTCACCAATGGCATGACCTCAAAGTCCACATCGCCGGGCCGAAGGTCACAGCCTATCTCGACGGCAAGCTTTACCTCGAGCACGTCCTGCCCGAACCGGTCTCCGGCCGCATCGGGCTCTGGTCCAAGGCCGACAGTCACATGTACTTCGACGACTTCACCGTGACGCCGGCGGACTAACCGATGCTGCAGTTACCGCAGCTGAACCGCGGCGTGCTTGGAAGGTTGGGGCTGGCGGGAGGAGCCGACATCGTCAATCTGTACGCGGCGCGCGCAGCGCGCGGCTTCGGCGACGGCTTCGCCGCCATCATCCTGCCGGCCTATTTGCTCGAGATCGGGTTCAATCCATTTCAGATTGGCCTCGTCGCCACCGCGGCGCTATTGGGCTCGGCCGCAACAACGCTGGCCATCGGATTGCTGGCTCCGCGCTACCACTTGCGCACGCTGCTGCTCGCGTGTGCGGCATTGATGGTGGTGACCGGAATTGCATTCCCAAGCCTGCAACATTTCGTCTTCATCGCGGTCGTTGCCTTTATCGGCACGATCAATCCGACGACCGGGGACATCGGGGTGCATGTTCCGCTCGAGCAAGCCGCGCTCGCACACCGGGCAAGCGACGCGGAGCGCACGCACATTTTCGCGCGCTACAGCCTGATCGGCGCGCTATCGATCGCCGCCGGCGCGCTCGCGGCGGGCGCGCCTGACCTACTGGTTTCCCGCGGCATGGGAAGGACCGGCGCCCTGCAGATGATGTTCTATGTCTACGCGGCGCTCGGATTGATCGGAGCCCTCTTCTATTCGCGCCTGCCCCGCGCCGAGGCAGCCGACACGGCGCCTCGAGCGATCGCTTTGGGGCCCTCCCGCCAGAGAGTCTACAAGCTCGCCGCGCTGTTCAGTCTCGATGCGTTCGCCGGCGGTTTCACCGTTCAGTCGCTGATGGCGCTGTGGCTGTTCGAACGTTTCGATCTCTCGCTTGCCGCCGCGAGCGCCTTCTTCTTCTGGTCGAACGTGCTCACAGCCTTCTCCTACCCGGTGGCAGCGCGGCTCGGTAAGCGCTTCGGCCTCGTCAACACCATGGTATTCACGCACATCCCCTCGAGCCTCTGTCTCATTCTTGCGGCCTTCTCGCCCAGCCTCACGATCGTGCTGGCGCTGCTGCTCGTGCGCTCCGCGCTTTCGCAAATGGACGTGCCGACGCGCACGTCCTACGTGATGGCCGTGGTGACTCCGGCCGAGCGCACGGCGGCTGCGAGCGTCACCGCAGTTCCGCGCAGCTTGGCATCGGCAATCAGTCCGGCCATGTCCGGCGCGTTATTATCGACGGCCCTTCTCGGACTGCCGCTCATCCTCTGCGGCGTGCTGAAGATCGTCTACGATCTCTCTCTCCTCTTTTCGTTTCGACACATAAAGCCGCCGGAGGAGAACGAGAGCTCTCGATGAGCGGCCAGCAAAGAAGCCGCTGCGCTAATGAGGCATCGCTAACGGCATCTCCTCGGCACCTAATGCCGATGACCGTGATGCATGTCCGGGGTGTGCGGGTGGGCATGTTTCACACGACGGTGCTCATGCCAATGGGTATGTGGTTCACCCAGTGGGTCATCCGGTCGATGCTCATGTTGATGATGCTCGTCATGGACATGCGCGTGTGTATGCGACGCTGGTTCGTGGATGTGTTCGTGCTCATGCCATTCCGTCACGTGAAGCCACACACCTAAGCCCATGAGGGCGCCAGCCGCAAACAGGCCCCAGGTGACATTCTCTCCAAGCGCGACGACCGAAAGGACCGCCCCTAAGAACGGCGCGGTCGAAAAGTAGGCACCTGTTCGCGCGGCACCCAGATCTCGCAGAGCGAGCACATAAAGAGCGAGACTCAAACCGTATGCAAAGAACCCTGTGACGAGCGCAACAAGTAAAGCGGGGGACAGCGGGATTGAGGCTCCCATCCAGAGGCCAATCAGGAGATTCACTGGTCCTGCGACAAGGCCCTTCCACTGCGTAATCTGCAACGGATCGGCGAGTGAAGCCTTGCGTGTCAGATTGTTGTCGAGACCCCAAGCAACGCACGCCAGCAGGATTGCGAGCGGGCCCAAAATATTTTGCAGGCTTGGCGTTTCTGACCAGGAGAGAATGAGTGCTCCGGCAACAAGACAGGCCATTCCCAGCGCCACGCGGCGATCAACATTCTCGCGGAAGACAAACCAGGCCAGCACTGCGGTAGCGGCGCCTTCCAGCGCCAGGAGAAGAGAAGCCGTGGCAGCGTCGGTTCGGGTTAAGCCGAACATCAACAGCAGCGGACCAACCACCCCGCCCGCTGCAATTGCGGCTGCAAGCCAGGGCAGATCTTTTCGCTGGAGGGACGCCTGCCGTGCTTTTGGGCCAAAAACACGCGGGCCCAAGCGACGCAACAGTCCTACGCCAACACCAGCCCCGCTATAGAGAAGCCCTGCAAGGATTGCAGGATGAATTGTGTCCAGCAGAACCTTCGCAGCCGGCGTCGAAAGGCCAAACAATGCTGCCGAGGCGAGGGCATACAACACCGCGCGGCGGTACATAGCGTGATGCTATTGCCGCGAAGACACAACGCAACAGAATAATGAGCGGCGGACCCTGCACCGCTGGCGTGGGCCATCAGCCAAACAGCTGTGCGATTGCGGGTACGACGAGCGCAATTCCCGACACCAACAATAAGACGAGCACCACTTTCCGAAAGCCGGCTTCATCGAGATGCCCGTAAAGTTTTAGCCCCAACCAGGTTCCCGCCAGCAATACCGGAAGGCCGATGATAAAAAACCAGAGCGTGTCGCTCGGTATCGCTCGACCTATTCCCAGCCATAGACCGCTCATGGCGAATATGGCGACGCCAATCGGCTGGAAGACGGCGCGCTGCTCATCCTTGGGCCAACCGCGAATGCCGCACCAAATGGTCGTGAGGATGCCGGCAAGACCGGTCAGTCCGCCAAGAATCCCATTCAAAAAGGCTACGCCTGCATCCGCCGCTGCTCCGCCGCCCTTGACGGGCTTCATCGCCGGCCGTGCCAAGCTGTAAGCGCTG
>VAZQ01000273.1:7025-7699 GCA_005883115.1 Alphaproteobacteria bacterium
CAAACGCCCCGCCGAGCAGGAACGGCCAGAGCCGAGTCCATTGCAGCGCGTGCCGCAATTTCCAGACCGAGATGCCCTGGACCACGAGACCGAAGCCTATGATCAAGGTCGCGGTCTGCGTCGGCGTGAGGATGTGCAGCCAAATGGCAGCAGCGACCAAGCCAAACGCAAACCCCGCCATTCCAGTGACAAATGCCGCGGCAAATGTCGCTACCAGGTAAAGCGCAAGATTGATGATCGTGATGTCCATCGGCCTTTCACCGCGCAATCCTGTCGAGTAGCAGCTGTCGGCATCGACAGTCGCGGCGCCGCTCCTGCTGAGTTTGGCGACGGTTTTCCTGCTCCAACGGCGACACCGGCAATAAGCCGGACAGCTAAGCACCTAAATTCATTGGCAATTCCCTCGCCCGCTGCGTCGGTACCAATCCTCATTCTGTGTCTGCATATCGCTACAGAATTAAATTAGACGAAAGATGCATTTTCCTATTGACTACCATTTGGGGTGGCAGTAATGCAGTGGTAGCCTTGCTCACTAAGGGGCGTGTTCTCGAGACGATCCTG
The DNA here is from genome assembly GCA_005883115.1 of Alphaproteobacteria bacterium. Classification (GTDB taxonomy): domain Bacteria; phylum Pseudomonadota; class Alphaproteobacteria; order Rhizobiales; family Xanthobacteraceae; genus VAZQ01. Next base: position 7,587 of record VAZQ01000273.1, read on the forward strand.
AATGCGGAGCAAGGCGTGGCGTCCTGCGGCAGCGGCTCGCAATCGTTGCCCCGGGAGGTACGGAAAGCCGCCGCTGGGCACTACGACCCGGTGCGAGGAGCTCGCTCGAACCG
>VAZQ01000273.1:7777-11265 GCA_005883115.1 Alphaproteobacteria bacterium
CGCTAGGCGCCTGGCCTGCCGCGTTACGTGCAGGCCTCACGGGTGCCTCGCAAGCACCCGAACGACTCTCGGCGCTCCGCCTACCCCTTCATGGGGTGCGTGAAGCGAAAAAGCAAAACCCGGGCACAAAAAACGCGCGGCGGGAACGAAGAAACGCGTGCTGTTTGACAAGTGAATAAAGCTTACGAACGCGTCCGAGGATCCTCTGTCGCGAAGCTCGCTTTTCGTCCCGGAATTGGATCTCTTGTTACGCCGGGGGGTGCCTACAAAGCCAAGCGGTCTCTCGAGAGGTCACGCCGATCGAAACGCGATCGCCACGTCCGCGGCGAGCGCAATAGCAATGCGCGTGCCCGCGGGCCGGAGCGACGCAGCTTCGTGGCTCGGCACGCGCAACAGGACGCGGCCCGAGCTGACTTCGGGCGCGTCCACGTAGAGGTCGATGTGACCGCCTTGATAGATTTGCGCGGCGATCGTGCCGTGTGCCGCCGCTGCGGCGTCAGTTTCGGCCACCCGCAAGTCCTCCGGTCGAACGAAGAGGTCGACGGCGCTGCCGACTGCGCTGCCCTCCAGCGTTCGCATCGGCACCGTCACCCGCGCGGCGCCGAGCGCAACGGATGCAACCGCTCCTTCGATCCGCTCGAGGTGTGCACGCAGCACATTGGCATCTCCAATGAAGGAAGCCACGAAGCGGTCGCTCGGATGGCGATAGACCTCATGCGGGGTATTGAGTTGGCGGATGCGGCCGTCTGCGATCACCGCGATGCGGTCCGAGAGGCTGAGCGCCTCGCTCTGATCGTGAGTGACGAAAATGGTCGTCACGCCGAGCTTGCGTTGAATCTCCTTAAGCTCGACTTGCATCGAGGCGCGCAGATTCCTGTCCAGCGCCGAGAACGGCTCATCGAGCAGCAGCACCTTCGGACGAATGACGAGCGCGCGCGCCAGCGCAACGCGCTGCTGCTGGCCGCCAGAGAGCTGGCGAGGTCTGCGCTCTTCAAGCCCGGCAAGCTTGACGAGCGCAAGCGCATCCGCGATCCGCCGATCGATCTCGGGCCTGGCGATGCGGCGCATTCTGAGCCCGTAGCCCACATTGCCGGCCACGCTCATATGCGGAAAAAGCGCGTAGTTCTGAAACATGATGCCGATCTCGCGCCGATACGCGGGAACGTCGGTGATGCGCTGCCCATCAATGGCGATCTCACCGCTCTCCGGGATCAAAAATCCAGCGACAAGGTGGAGCAGCGTGGTCTTCCCGCAGCCGGACGGACCGAGCAGCGTCATCAGCTCGCCGTGGCGCACAAACAGCGATACGGCGTCGAGGGCGGTGATCTTGCCGAATTGCTTGGTCACGCCCGTGAGCGCGACGGCGGCATGCGCGCTGCCGTTCGTACCGTCCGCTACGCGGGCCGGAGCGGAAAACCTGGGCTCAGCGGGCATGCTCAACGTTGAGAACCTTCGCGAGGCCGAGGAACGCATTGGCCAATGTCAACACCGTTGCGGTGGCGACAATGTACATGACCGAGATCGCGGCCATCGACGGGTCCGCGTATTCGCGCACGTAGTTGTAGAGCGCAACCGGCAGTGTTTGCGTGCGCTGTACGGTCACGAACAGCGAGGCGGTAAACTCGTTGAAGGAAAGAATTGCCGCGAACAACCAGCCGCTTACTAGGCCGGGCAGCAGCAGCGGCAACGTGACCGTGATCAGCACGCGGCCCGGCGATGCGCCGAGACTCGCGGCGGCGAGCTCCAGGCGCGGATCGAGGTTGCGCAGCGAGATGTAGACGCTGCGCAGCACGAACGGCAGAACGAGCACCACGTGACAGGCGACGATCACGCTATAGCCGCGCGCGAAGCCGAGCTGAGCGGCCAGGATCAGAAAGCCAAGCCCGATCGTGAAGTGCGGCACCACGAGAGGAGAGAGGAGGATGGTTTCGAGCGTCCGTTTGAGGCGAAATTCGTAGCGATCGAGCGCGAATGCAAAAGCCGCGCCCACCACCAGCGCGATGGAGGATGCCCACGCGGTGACGATGAGGCCATTGCGCACGCCCGCCTGAAAGTCGTCATAGGCGATTGCTTTGACGAACCACCGCCACGACCAGGACTCCGGCGGGAACGACAGAATCGCTCGGCTGTTGAAGGCGGCCAGCGTGACGACCAGCGCCGGCAACAGTATAAATCCGAGGATGGCGGTGACGGTTGCCCCGCCTAGGAGGCGCAGGAGCTTCGGCAAGGGCATCACCTCAGTGCTGGCGGATCCTTTCGAGCGGGCTGGCAGCCGCACGCATCAACGCCAGCACCGCGAATGTGAGAATAAGTCCGGCGACCGACAGACTGGCCGCGAACGGAAAGTTGAAGCTCGCGAATCCGAGCTGATAGACCAAGTTCGCGACCATGTTGACGCGACCACCACCGATCAGCTGCGGGGTGGCGAATGCGCTGAAAGTCCAGGCGAATGCGGTGGTCACGCCGGCGATGATGCCGGGCGTGGAGAGCGGCAGCGTCACGGTGAGAAAGACGCGGATCGGACCGGCGCCCAGGCTCGCCGCGGCGCGCTCGTAATCGCGGTCGATATGCGAGAGCGCCGCCGCGAGCATGATGACCATCACCGGCAACGTGACATGCACGAGGGCGGTGATGACGCCGAACTCAGTGAACATGAACTGCATGGGCGCATCGACCAGCCCAAGCTTGAGCAGCATCGAATTGAGAAAGCCGTTGTTGCCGAGGACGACGATCCAGGAATAGGTGCGTACCACCTCGCCGAGGAACAGCGGGGTGACGGCGATCACCAGGATCGCAGACTTGAGCGCAACATTTCTGGCGTGCACCAGCGCATAAGCGAGCGGATATCCGACGATCAGCGTGAACGACGCCGTGAGAAAGCAAATCCAGACCGTGTCGAGGAATACCCGCGCGTATAGCGGACGGATAAGTGCCGCGAAATTCGCAAGCGTGAAGCCTCCGGCTTCAAGCGACCCGGGCACATAGGCGCGCAGGCTGTACTGCATCACCGCCGCCAATGCCGCGGCGAAGCCGAGCGCACAGAGCACGGCGGGCGCCACGAATAGACGCAAGAACGGCCTCACCGCCGCTCGCCCGGAGCGGACGCTCGCGCGCGCCATGCGGCCCTCAGGCCGTCAATTCATGATGTTCTCGGCGAACCACTTGCGCCACTCTGCGGTCTTTTCTGCGCGCAGCTTGTGATCGATGATGATCGCCTGCTTGTTCCACTGGTCGACCGAGGTGAACACGCCCGGTAATTTGGCGATGGCGGGATCGAGCTTCGCATCGAGCACCACCGGACTTCCCTTCTTGAAGTTGGCCACTTCGGCCTGCACCTGCGGGTCAAGCGCGATGTTGATGAATTTGTAGGCGAGCTCCGCCTTCTTGGAGCCTTTCATGATGGCGACGGTGTCGATGCCGAGCACCGCGCCTTCTTTCGGAATGACGAGTTGGATGGGAACGCCCTCGCCTGCCATGTAGTGTGCGTT
>VAZQ01000274.1 GCA_005883115.1 Alphaproteobacteria bacterium
GGGCATGGCCGAACCGGTGCGGCTTGATTTTTTCGGCAACATCCTGGAGACGGTCCGCAGCTTCGACCCCGAAACACAGCGCACGACAGATCAGTTGCGCGCGCTAGATCTCCTGCCGGTCGCCGAGTTCCAGCTTACGAGTGAGACCATTCGACGCTTCCGCCTCGCTTATGTGGAAGCATTCGGTGTGCCTGCGCCCGATGACGTTCTCTACCATGCGGTCACCGAAGGTCGGCGCCACCCCGGCATGGAGCATTGGCTTGCGCTCTTCCATGACCGGCTCGATTCCCTTTTCGATTACCTGACAGGCTGTCCCATAGTCCTCGAGCCGCTGGCCGAGGATGCTGTGCGCGAGCGGCTCCATCAGATCGAGGACTATTACGAGGCACGCCAGCAAGCGCTCGCCCAGCGCGGACCAGGCCCGCCCTACAAGCCGCTGTCGCCCCAACGGCTCTATTTCACGGAGGCCGACTGGCGTGCTCGGCTCGATGCCGCGGCCCTGGTGCGGCTGACCCCGTTCAAGGAGCCGGAGGGGCACGGGCATCTCATCGATGTCGGCACCAAGCAGGGGCGCAATTTTGCCGCCGAGCGCGCCGAGCCCGGCCGAAATGTGTTCGAAGCCGCGACCCGGCACGTCTCCACCCTGAAGGCCGACGGCAAGCGCGTGATCGTCGCACTTTGGAGCGAAGGTGCCCGCGAGCGCATGTGCCACGTGCTCGCCGACCACGGGCTCGGGGAGTTCGCGTTGGTTGAGTCGTGGCCGCAGGTGCTCGCGCTGCCGAAGTCACACGTCGCACTGACGGTTCTTGGGATCGAAAGCGGGTTCGAGACCGCCGAGGCGGCCGTAATCGGCGAGCAGGACATTCTGGGCGATCGGCTCGTGCGCCCGAGACGGGCAGCACGACGGGGGGAGAATTTCATCGCCGAGGTGACGAGTCTCGCCGCCGGCGATCTCGTTGTGCACGTCGATCACGGCATCGGGCGTTTCGCTGGGCTGCGCGCGATCGAGGCGGCCGGCGCGCCGCACGACTGCCTCGAGATTCATTACGCCGGCGGCGACAAGCTGTTCCTGCCGGTCGAAAACGTCGAGCTTTTGTCCCGCTACGGCGCGGAAGAGGCGCAGGTCGAGCTCGATCGGCTCGGCGGCGGTGCCTGGCAGGCGCGCAAGGCCCGCATGAAGCGCCGCATTCGCCATATTGCCGACACACTGATCAAGATCGCCGCCGAACGCCAGTTGCGCGAGGCGCCGCCGTTGATGGTCGAGCCCGGATCCTACGACGAGTTTTGTGCCGGCTTTCCCTACGAGGAGACCGAGGACCAGCAGGCCGCCATAGACGTCGTCTTGGACGAACTCGCTTCCGGACGGCCCATGGACCGGCTGATCTGCGGCGACGTGGGCTTCGGTAAGACAGAGGTGGCGTTGCGCGCTGCCTTCGTCGCCGCCATGAACGGCAGGCAAGTCGCGATGGTAGTTCCTACCACGCTGCTTGCGCGCCAGCATGCCCACACCTTTTTGGAACGCTTCCGCGGATTTCCCGTCAACATCGCGCAAGCCTCACGATTGGTTTCGTCATCTGAGTTGGCTCAGGTGAAGAAACGGATTGGCGACGGCAGCGCCGACATCGTCATCGGCACGCATGCGCTGCTCGGCAAGACGATCAAGTTTCGAGACCTCGGCCTTCTAATCATCGACGAGGAGCAACATTTCGGGGTCGCCCACAAGGAAAAGCTAAAGCAGTTGCGCACCGAAGTGCATGTGCTCACGCTCACGGCAACACCAATCCCGCGCACATTGCAGCTGGCCCTCTCGGGGGTGCGTGATCTGTCCATCATCGCCTCGCCGCCGGTCGATCGGCTCGCCGTGCGCACCTTCGTTGCGCCTTTTGATCCAGTGATCGTGCGCGAGGCGCTGTTGCGCGAGCGCTACCGCGGCGGGCAGTCTTTTTACGTCTGTCCGCGCATCGAGGATCTCCGCGGGGCCAAGGAGTTTCTTGACAAACATGTGCCGGAAGTGCGCGTCGCCGTCGCTCATGGACAGATGCCCGCGACGGTGCTCGAAGAGATCATGGCCGCGTTCTACGACGGCAAGTACAACTTGCTGCTCTCGACTACGATCATCGAATCCGGTCTCGACATTCCGACCGCCAACACGCTAATCGTGCACCGCGCCGACTGCTTCGGCCTCTCGCAACTGTATCAGCTGCGCGGACGCGTGGGCCGTTCCAAGCTACGCGCGTATTCGCTATTCACGTTGCCGGCCGTGGGCAAGATCACGCCCCAGGCCGAACGGCGGCTTAAAGTGCTGCAGTCGCTCGACACGCTGGGCGCGGGATTCCAGCTCGCCTCCCACGACCTCGATATCCGCGGCGCCGGCAACCTGTTGGGCGAGGAGCAGTCGGGTCACATCAAGGAAGTCGGCTTTGAGCTGTATCAGCAGATGCTGGAAGAGGCGGTTACGACTCTGAAGGCCGGCATCAGCGCGCCAGTCGCGGATAAGTGGTCACCGCAGATCACGGTCGGCACACCGGTGATGATTCCCGAGGACTACGTCGCCGACCTGCCGGTGCGTTTGGCGCTTTATCGCCGGCTGGCCGAAATCGAGGACGAACGCGAGATCGAGGCGTTCGGCGCCGAGCTGGTCGACCGCTTCGGACCATTGCCAGACGAAGTCGAGCACCTCCTCCAGATCGTGGCGATAAAGTCGCTCTGCCGGCAGGCCAATGTGGAAAAGGTTGAGACCGGGCCCAAGGGGGCGGTCGTGTCGTTCCGTGACAATACCTTCGCCAATCCCGACCCGCTCGTCGCCTTCATCCGGGATCTCGGCCCAGCCGCTCGGGTGCGGCCGGATATGAAGGTCGTCTTTTTCGACAACTGGGAAAACCCCGACGCGCGCCTGCGTGGAACTAGCGCCATTTTGCGCAGCCTTGTGGCCCTCGCGCAGCCCGCCAAAGCCGCATGACCACACGGGGGGTCGCGACCTACCAGTAGTGATCGCTGCGCTGTGTTGGATTACGCGGGATCGGCGTGACAAGCGCAGGTGGGAACGTGGGCACGCCAGCTCAAGGCGGCCTTGTCGTCCTATCTCCTGCGGCGCGCCCTGGTGCGAGCCGCCTTGCGTGCTGCGGCAGAACGGCGCGCCCCACCTTTCGTGCGCACCGCCTTGCGCGCCGCGGCGGATCGCTGCGAGGCAGTGCGGCGCGAGGCGGCGCGTCGAGCTTGCCTCGACAGTGCCGCGCGCGACACCGTGCTCCGCGGTTCGCGCTTGAGCACCCGGGAAACGGCGCGGGAGACACGCGGTCGCCGGTGAGTTTTGCGTTTGTGCTGGCCCGCCGCATAGGCATAAGCGGCACTCCGGCGGGTGCGCGCCTTGGCCTTTCCCCTCCCGGGCGGGCGAAGCCCAACGCCCGCACGTCTGGCCTTAGAGAGGCCGACGGCAATGGCCTGCTGCGGTGATCGCGCCCCATGTTCGCCACGGCGGACCTTGCGGATCTCCTCGCGGACGAATTCGCCTGCCTGCGTCGTCGGTGCTTTTCCTGCGCGCTTTGCCTTGTGGGCCTTCTCGACTGTTCGCTTCTCCGGCATGGTCGTTCTCCTTGCGGCCGGTTCCGATTGTGCGGCGAACGGTCGCGTTAGCGTCGTTCAGCGCAACGCGCCGATCGCGCATTCATCCTATCAATGCACGTGACGCCGAATTGATCCCTGACGTGGAACCCACCAACGTTGGCCAGCAGACACATCGGCCTGGCGAGGGCCTGCCGCCTTTTTATTGGAAGCTAGCCGGCAACCTGCCATTCGGCTCGTTCGTCCGCCGCGCGCGCGATCGCTTGCGCGAGATGTTCGGGTGGGTGCGCGCCCTGCACGGCAATATGGCCGCCAAAGGTGAAGCAGGGCACACCGTCGATTCCAGCTTCCTTGGCAGAATCGGCTTCCTGTGTGATGCGCTCCACGTCCTCCTCGCTTGCGAGCCGCTCCCGCGTCCGCAGCGCATCGAGGCCGCATGCGGCTGCCGCCGTAACCAGCACGTCGCGGTTGGTAAGATCGGCACCTTCGGCGAAGTAGAGCTCCATCAGCCGCTGCTTCATCCGCGCGGCCTTGTCGCTCGCCCACAGAATTAGACGATGGCAATCGAGCGTATTGGGCTGACGCTTGATCTCGTCGAGGTTGTAGATCAGACCCTCCGCTGCCGCAGCCTGCGCGACGCGCTGCGCGATGGCCCGATAGTGCTCCGGTGAGCCGAACTTCATGGTCAGATATTCGTTGCGGCTGATGCCTTCGCGCGGTACCCAGGGATTTAGGAAGTAAGGTCGAAATCGCACTTCGACGCGAATGTCGGGTCGCAGCGCGATTGCCTTTTCTAGCCGCCGCTTACCGATGAAGCACCAGGGGCATACGACGTCCGACACCATGTCGATCGGTACGGCTGAAGTCATGGGGCTCGCTCCGCATGCAAGGGGAGCGAGCCTAGTCCCGCCCTCACTCGGCGGCAACCTTCACAGGGGCGCCAAGCCGCGCCACCAATGTGCTGAGGTCATCGGCAGGCTTGACGGCCGCCAGAGTGATCGTTGGTTTAATCACGCGGCGGTCATCACTGGGCGAGAGCATGGTGTGCTTGAGCACGCTGGCTATCTGGCGGGCAAGCAGATGGGCGCTGCGAAGGTCCGTTTTGGCGAAAGCCGCGAGGATCGATCCGTCCTGCTCCTGGCAGGCTAAGTCGGTGTTGCGCCCCAGCCGAGTAAAAAGTCGGGCGGCGTCGACATAAGCGCGGCCATCGGCAATGCCCTCGAAGGTAAAGCGCGCGATGGAGAGGGCGACGCCCGTCTCTTGGCTTTCTTGTACCGCGCGCTCGAGCTTGCGCCAAAAGACTTGTGCGACGAGCAGACCGGTATTGGGATCGATGGCCCCCTCGCTCTCGAGCGATTTCAAGGCGCGCGCCAGCCGAGCTTCGAAGGCATGCAACCGCGCCAGTGGAAGGATGCACTCGACGAGCCGCACGGGATCGCCTTCGGCGCGCACCAGATTCACGAGGCGCTTGTCATCCGCTGCAGCGTTGTTCAGCACGCCAACCGGTAGATCTTGAAACCGCGTGTCGCTGGCAACCAAGGTCAGGAGTGCCTCACCAACGCCTGGACCCAACCCCTCGCCAATGATGACCGCGTCCACGTCACGAGCGTTGAGATACCGTGCAGCGGTCTCGATGCTCAGCGCCCCGATGAGTCCGGCGCGTTCACCGATCGGGGCCGAAAGAACGGGGTAAGAGCCGCCGCGCGCGACGCAGAGCACCGCGGTCTCTTCCAGCAGGTTCGGCGGCATGAATGTGAATACTTTGTCTGGGCCCGATGCACGCGAGCGCCGCAGCGCGGTTGCATGAAGGGTGCGGATTCGCAGCGCCCAACGCAGCCGCGCAATCAGGCGATCGGGGCACTCGTTCACTGCGATCGGCAGTGCGCCTGGAATGGCGGGAATGCTGCTCGCGTCGATGACGGAGATCACCGGCGTGACTGGGCCGCCGCGCATTTCGATGGATTCGATCGCCGCGCTCAGCTGTGTCGGGGAGGGCGTGACTTGCGGGTCAGCGATGGCGATGGCAACGGGCTGGGTCTCCGCAATGGCGGCGGGTACATCGGCCCAGCGCGTTTGTGCAATCGGGAAGGCGCCTGCCTTGCCAAGCACATTGGCTAGATCGGCCGCCGAACTCTCGGCAACCATCAGCATCGGACCCAGTAACGCCATGACAAGGAGCCGCTGCGCAGGATGGATCACACATCCTAAGCGAGGGCTGTTAACGGCTCGTCAACGAAATGAGCTACTTCGGAATCGAAAGTGATTCACTTCATGGTGACTTCGGTTCGCGCCACCAGGTTTCGGGAAGGTAACCGTAGAGCGAAGTCACCGCCGGTCGGCCGACCGTGGTCCAACGCGCGATCCACTGGGCCGGAAGATAAAACAGCGGAATTACGTAGAAGCCGGAGATCAACACGCGATCGAGCGCGCGTACTGCGGCGACGAAATCGCCACGATCCTCCGCCTTGAGAAGCGCGGCAATCATTGCGTCGACCGCGCCGCTCTTCACGCCCATATAGTTGCGGGTACCGGGCTGGTCGGCAGCGGCCGACCCCCAATAGAAGGCCTGCTCATTGCCGGGCGACAACGACTGGTCCCAGCGGTTCTCGATCATGTCGAAATCGTAGGTGAGGCGCCGCCCCTCGTATTGAACCGCATCGACCACGCGCACGCGCGCCGCAATACCGGCGCGCTTGAGGCTTTGCGAGAACAACAGCGCGAGCCGCTCCTCGTCCCGCGCCGTCACCAGAATCTCGAAAGTCAATGGTCGACCGCTCTTGTGGTCGATCAACTGCGTGCCGCGCAGTTCGTAGCCCGCGGTTGCGAGCAGGTCGAGCGCGCGCTTGAGCGTTGTCCGGTCGCGGCCGGACCCGTCGCTAACCGGCGGCGACCATACGCCATCAAGTACGTCGGCACGCACCGCCGCGGCAAACGGCGCAAGCAGCGCTCTCTCTCGATGATCGGCCGGTCGCCCAGATGATGACAGTTCCGAGTCGTCGAAAAAGCTTGCGCTTCGCCGGTAGAGATCGAAGAAGTAACTGTGGTTGATCCATTCGAAGTCGAACAACAGCGAGATCGCCTCGCGCACGCGAACATCGGAGAAGACCGCACGACGCGTGTTGAACACGTAATAACTGCTCGCCTTCGGCACGCCGGTGGGCAGCGCCTCCTTAGCCACGCGGCCATCGCGCGCGGCCGAAAAATCGTAGGCGGTTTGCCAGCGACCCGGATCGTGCTCATTACGCATATCGTAAAGGCCGCGCTTGAACGCCTCCAGATGTGAATTGGCCTCGCGGTAATAGTCGAAGCGAATCTCGTCGAAGTTCCATAGACCGCGATTGATGGGAAGCTCGCGACCCCAGTAGTGGGGATTGCGCTTGAGGATGAGACTCTTGCCGGGGTCGACATCGCCGACCAGATAGGGGCCGGTTCCGAGCGGCGCCTGGAACGACGTATCCTCGAATCGCTCAGGGTCGACGGCGTGCTTTGCCAGCACGGGCATCAGTCCGAGGATGAGCGCAAGCTCTCGGTCCTCACTGCCGGAGAGA
>VAZQ01000275.1 GCA_005883115.1 Alphaproteobacteria bacterium
CTCGAATCGATCGCGCGCGCCCTCGACATCCCCATCATTGAATTGCTCCCGCGCAGCAACGGGCGCACGCTGGCGATGGCCGAAATCCTCGATATTCTCGCCCGCGTGCCGGTTGCAGAACTTTCCTCGCTTGCCGAGTTGATCGAGCGCCGCGCTTCGCAGCACATGCAGGTCGATCGTGGGCGTCGGATCGCGCTCATTGGGTTGCGCGGCGCCGGCAAATCGACGCTGGGCCGCCGTCTTGCCGATGCGCTCGGCTGCCCGTTTATCGAGCTCGACCGGCTCATCGAGCAGGACTACGGGGCGCGCATTCCCGATCTGATCGAGATGGGAGGACTTGCAACCTTCCGCCGCTACGAGCGCGCTTGCCTCGAACGCGTCATCGACGAGCACGAGACGGCCGTGATCGCCACCGCCGGCGGGATCGTGTCGAATGCCGAAACCTATGCGCTGCTGCTGCGCCGCACGCACACGGTGTGGATCAAGGCGCGGCCGGAGGAACATATGCGGCGCGTGATGGCGCAGGGCGATTTCCGCCCCATGGCGCAGAATCGCGAAGCCATGGCCGATCTCGTCGCCATCCTCGACGCGCGGCGGAGCGATTATGCGCGCGCGCAGGCCGAGCTCGACACCTCCGAGGATACGGTGGAGGAGAGCTTGGCGAAACTCGCGCGGACCGCTGCGAGTTTTGCAGCCGGAGGAGCCCGGTGATGCTCGCCGACCACGGCCATCTTGAGCTTGGCCAGATGCGGCTTGAATACCGCATGATTGGACCGCGCCCCGACGCGGCGCCGACCCTCGTATTGTTGCACGAGGGGCTCGGCTGCGTTGCAGGCTGGGGCAGCTTTGCTCAGGAGCTCGCCGCAGCGACCGGCACGGGCGTTTTCGTCTACTCCCGCGCCGGATACGGCAGCTCGTCGCCGGCGAAATTGCCACGTCCGGTCTCCTTCATGCACGAGGAGGCGCTGGACGTGCTTGCCCGCGTGCTCGACGCGATCGGCTTGCGCCGCGGGCTTCTTGTCGGGCACAGCGATGGAGCCTCGATTGCCGCGATCTACGCCGGGAGCATGCAGGATCATCGCGTGCGCGGCCTCGTGTTGATGGCGCCGCACTTTTTCACCGAGGAGACGGGGCTTGCGGAAATCGCGCGTACCAAGACGGCTTTCGAGACCGGGCCACTACGCGCCAAGCTCGCGCGCTGGCACGCCGACCCCGATAATGCGTTCCACGCCTGGTGCGGGCCCTGGCTCAATCCCGAATTCCGCAAATGGGAGCTGAGCGACGAGCTCGCTCACATTCGCATTCCGATCCTGATCGTGCAGGGGGAAGACGACCAATACGGCACGCTGCGGCAGATCGAGATGGCGCAGGAGGAGTGCTACTGCCCGGTCGAGGTCGCCCTGTTGCCGAAAACGCGGCATGCCCCGCACCGCGAGGCAGCCGAAGCGACGTTGCGTGCGACCTCGGAGTTCGTCAATCGGCTGCTGCGCGAGCATCACGAAGCAGACATGAACCCCGAACACCGGGCCGTTCAGATTTCGGCTGCTACGAACCGCCGACATCGCAATCGCCGGACTTCGGCTTCCTGAGCCACGTTGCGAGGACATCCATGGCCGAGGCAGAACGCAAATTGAACAACGGCAACAGCCGCATCGATTTCCAGACCGATCCGTCGAAGTACCGGCATTGGAAACTCGCCGTCGACGGCGAGGTCGCGACCTTGCTGATGGATGTGGACGAGAAGGGCACTTTGTTCGAGGGCTACGAGCTCAAGCTCAATTCTTACGATCTCGGCGTCGACATCGAGCTGGCGGACGCGATTGAGCGGTTGCGTTTCGAGCACCCGCAAGTGAAGGTCATCCTGCTGCGCTCGGGCAAGCCACGCGTGTTCTGCGCCGGCGCCAACATCCGCATGCTTGCCGGCGCCACCCACGCGCACAAGGTCAACTTCTGCAAGTTCACCAACGAGACGCGCAACGGCATTGAGGACGCCAGCGAGGTCTCCGGCCTGTTCACGATTTGCGTGATCAACGGCACCGCGGCCGGCGGGGGTTATGAGCTCGCGCTTGCAACCGACCATATCATGCTGGTCGATGACGGCAGCTCCGCAGTCTCGCTCCCGGAGCTGCCGCTGCTCGCCGTGTTGCCCGGCACCGGCGGGCTGACCCGCGTGACCGACAAGCGCAAGGTGCGCCGTGACCGCGCCGACGTGTTTTGCACGACCGAGGAGGGCATCAAAGGCAGGCGCGCCGTGGATTGGCGCCTGGTCGATGAAGTGGTGCCTAGCTCCCGGCTCGAAGAGGCCGTGGCAAAACGAGCGCGCGAATTCACGGCGAGATCGTCACGTCCGGCTGCCGGCAAGGGCATTGCGCTCACACCGCTGAAGCGCGAGCGCTCCGCGGACGCGGTCGAGTACAGCACGCTATCGGTCGAATTTGAGCGGGCCTCGCGGCGGGCGACGATCACGTTGCGCGGCCCAGAGGCGCCGCCGCCTGCATCAGCCGAAGCCATGGTCGACGCGGGCGCGCAGTTCTGGCCGCTGCGCCTCGTGCGCGAGCTCGACGATGCCATCCTTGACATCCGCGCCAACGAATTCGACACGGCCGCAATCATCTTCAAATCCTCGGGCGATCCGGCGCAGGTGCTCGCCTATGACCAGTTTCTCGAAGCCAACAAGAAGCACTGGCTCGCGCGCGAGATCCGAGCGTTTTGGAAGCGGGTGCTCAAACGCGTCGATCTGACCTCGCGCTCTCTCGTCGCGCTCGTCGAGCTGGGCTCCTGCTTTGCCGGTACGCTCGCCGAACTCGTCTTCGCGAGCGACCGCTCCTACATGCTGATCGGCCAGCGCGACGGAGACAACAAGCCGCCCGCGAGCCTTGTGCTTGCCGAGGTGAATTTCGGCGCTTACCCCATGCCGAACGGACTCTCGCGCCTGGCGAGTCGCTTCCTTGCCGATGCCGGCGCGCTCGAGAAGGCCAACCGCCCAATCGGCGAGATGCTCGAGGCCGAAACGGCGGAAAACCTCGGGCTCGTGACCTTCGCGCTCGATGACATCGACTGGGAGGACGAGATCCGCGTGTTTTTGGAAGAGCGGGCGAGCTTTTCTTCCGACGCGCTCACCGGGCTCGAAGCGAATCTGCGCTTCGGCGGGCCCGAGACGATGGAATCGAAAATCTTCGCCCGCCTTTCCGCTTGGCAGAACTGGATCTTCCAGCGCGCGAACGCCGTCGGGGAGGAGGGCGCGCTCAAGCGTTATGGCACCGGACAGAAGCCGGCATTCGATACGCGCAGAGTTTGAGGAGGCAGGCATGAGCGAGATCGTCAACGTCGACTACTCGACGACAATCCCGAACAACGTCAATCTCACCGAGGATCGGCAAGTGCTGCGGGCGCTCGAGCGCTGGCATCCTGGCTACATCGACTGGTGGAGGACTATGGGACCGGACGGCTTCCAGGAGGCGCTGGTCTATCTGCGCACCGCGGTCTCCGTCGACCCCAAGGGCTGGGCCAAGTTCGATTACATCAAGATGCCGCAGTACCGCTGGGGCATCCTGTTGGCGCCGCAGGAAGAGGACCGCAAGATTCCCTTCGGGCGGCATTACGGCGAGCCCGCCTGGCAGGAGGTGCCGGGCGAATATCGCGCCATGCTGCGGCGCCTCGTCGTCATCCAGGGCGACACTGAACCCGCTTCGGTCGAGCAGCAACGGCATCTGGGCAAGACTGCGCCCTCGCTCTACGACATGCGCAACGTCTTTCAGGTCAATGTCGAGGAGGGGCGGCACCTGTGGGCCATGGTCTACATCCTGCAGAAATATTTCGGCCGCGACGGCCGCGAGGAGGCCGAGCAGCTGCTGCAGCGGCGTTCCGGCGACGCCGACAAGCCGCGCATGCTCGGCGCCTTCAACGAGGCGACACCGGATTGGCTCTCGTTCCACATGTTCACCTTCTTCACCGACCGCGACGGCAAGATGCAGCTCGAAAGCCTCGCGCAATCCGGCTTCGATCCGCTCTCGCGCACCTGCCGCTTCATGCTCACCGAGGAAGCGCACCACATGTTCGTCGGCGAGACCGGCATCGGCCGCACGATTCAGCGCACTTGCGAGGCGATGAAGGCGGCCGGCATCGAGGACCCCTCCGAGATCAACAAGGTCCGTGACCTCGGCGTCATCGATCTGCCGACCATTCAGAAGAAGCTCCACCTGCATTATTCGTTGTCGCTCGACCTGTTCGGCTCGGAGGTCTCGACCAACGCGGCCAATGCGTTCAACGCGAGCCTCAAGGGCCGTTTCCAGGAGACCAAGATCGAGGACGACCACAAGCTCGAGAGCTCGACCTATCCGGTGCTCAAGCTCGTCGATGGCGAGATCAAGCGCGTGGACGAGCCCGCGCTCACCGCGATCAACATGCGGCTGCGCGACGACTACACCGCCGACTGCCAGCGCGGCCTCGACCGCTGGAACAAGATCATCGATCGCGTGGGCGTCGCCTTCCGCTTCCAGTTGCCGCATGTGGCGTTCCATCGCCAGATCGGCGAGTTCAAGGAGGTCGACGCAGCCCCGAGCGGAGAGCTGCTCGACGAAGCCGCCTGGAATAGCCAGAAGGAGAAGTGGCTTCCCTCGAAGGATGACGGCGATTTCATCCAGAGCCTGATGCGCCAGGTGGTCGAGCCCGGCAAGTTCGCAACCTGGATCGCGCCGCCGCGCGTCGGCATCGACAACAAGCCGGGCGATTTCGAATACGTGAAGCTCGCGGCTTGATGCACCGGCTGCGCCGCGTGGAATTGCTTCACCGCGCCGGCGACGGCGGACGATCGCGGCTGTCGGGCGGGTGATCCGGAGATCTCGTTTCGCCGGCGCCGGTCGTCTCGGTCCAGGCGGGATTCGCAATGCACGCGCCGCTCACCGAGCGGCCGCCGAGGATCTGCTGGCACTGCTCGAGACTGTCATAGGTGCAGTTCATGGAACCGGTTGAGCTCTGCAGGCAGAACGGCCGCTTTTCGGACTGAGCGAACGCCGCTTGATGCGGGGCGACGAGCAGCGCCGCGGCAACCACCATCGATGAGAGCGTTGAAGCGCGCATGAGGAGTTCCTCTCTGCGCTGCAAACGACGCTCGCCTCGGATTGTTCCGCCCCGGCCTGGGTGCCGCTGGCATCCGCCGACGGGAGCGAAGCTGAAGCGCGGCGCCCGTCGCCTGCGACACCTGCCGCGCAATTACTCCGCTGCTTCGCCGCGCAGCATGCCGTCCCACCAGGGGCAGACGCCGGGCGCGAGCTTATAATTGCCCTCGATCACGTTGACCGGCTTGCGTAGCCCCGTCGCGGCCGCCTCGATGCGCAGCGCGCGCGCCTCGGTGCGCTTTTCCGGCGGCAGCCACAGACGGTCGTGGCCCCACATGCTGGGACCCCAGGTCACCTCTTGCGGCTGCCAGCCCTCCACCTCGATCACGCGCCCGCCCCAGCCGTACTCCACCATGAATCCGGACGGCGAATTCGAGTAGAACGACGTCACCTCGTCGTTGATGTGCCGCCCGAGCGTCACGCCGATGCGGCCTTCTTCGGCCAGCGCCAGATCGTAGCATTGCCCGACATCGTCGAGGCTGTAGAGCTCCACCATCAAATGATGCGTGGCGCTGCGCCCGGTCTCGATGAAGGCAATCGAGTGATGACGCGGATTAGCGTGGAAGAAGTAGGCGTTGAACGGCCGCACCATGTAATCGGAGAGCCGGAATCCGAGCACGTCGCGATAGAATGGCACCGCGTCGTCGATGCGTTTGACGTGCAGCACGGCGTGACCCATGCCGAGCGGCCCGGTGCGGAAACCCGAGATCGATCGGCCAGGCTTAAACGGCTCGCTCGTGGTCTCGGCGCCGTGGAAGATTTCGAGCCGATTGCCCAGCGGATCCGCGAGCACGATGAGGTCCTTGACGCGGCGCTCGTCGGCAAGCGCGCGCGAGCCGCGCGCCACCTCGACGCCGGCTTGTTGCAGTCTTGCAGCAAAAGCATTGAGCGCGGCGGCGTCGGCCACCTCCCAGCCGAAGAAAGCGACGCCCTCGCCGCCGTCCTCGCTCACAACGACGCGCTGCTTGCGATCGTCCATGCGCAGCGCGAGGTTTTTGCCAGTCCGCTCGAGGAGCTGCATCCCTAAGAACCGGGTGCCGAAGTTCGTCCAGTCCTCGAGCGATTTGGCGCGGATGCCGACATAGCCAAGACCTTGAATGTCCATGGGCGGCCTCCGTGAGAATTC
>VAZQ01000685.1 GCA_005883115.1 Alphaproteobacteria bacterium
GCATGAGCCTTGTCGCAGTCGAGGGATCGGACGCAGCTCAACCGACCCTCAGGGCATCAGCACACTGAAGGCCTACAAGCGATCGCGCGCTGACCAATTCGACCCGGTGCACGGGCATGCCGCTCTAGGCTCCGCATAGAAGCCGAGGGTCATTGTTGGCTCTTGCAGCTTCATAAGAAGTCTCGAGCAATAGCGCGATCCCATGCAATAGCGCGATCCCATTCGCGACGGCAGACTTCGTTCGCGCCTTCCCACGCGCGTAAACTTGCCTGCAGCAGGAAGACATCGCGGGTGCACGACAGCCGCATCTGCGTCTCGATGCGGATTTGCCATGCGTCCCGCGACATCGTCCTCGTCCGTCGCAGTTCGGCCACCGCGCTCAGCGGGTCATCCTCCTCGACGTGCAAGTAGGATTTGCTCTGCGTGCCCAATTCCAGGCCGATGCGGTCGATGCGCTCGATACGCATATCACCGCGACGAATTATCGTCGGCTTCTCCGGTGGCGCCGACTCGGGAGGAGGCAGCGGCGACAGCTGCGCGTCCGTGGCCTGGGGCGGGCGTACCGGTAGATCGAGGGTGCCAGCCGAAATCAGTAGCGTCGCTTTCTCGGGAGCAGGCCAGATCATCGGCCAATAGGCCGTGGACAGGGCAAGCCTTACCCTGTGGCCGGCCGGGAATACCGAGCCTGCATCGTTGAGTTGGATTCGCACCCGGTAGCGCTCCCCCACCTTCAAGGGCGCGGGCCTTTCGTGTCCGTCGCGATGCGTGAGGTTGAGAACACCATAGCTGACGCGCAGCGATTCACCGGACGGGTGCACATCGCATAAGCGAACGATCAGGTTCGCAATCGGCCGGTCCGAGGCGACGTCGAGCGTAACGATCGGCGCACCGAGAATCGCGATCGACCTTTCGAGCGGCGGCGTCTCGAAGATGAGCGAGCGCGCGTCGTCTTCGCGTTGATCGATGGCTTCGTCGTGTCCGCGGCCGAACGGAACCCACTGCCCTGCACACTTTCCGACCGTTTGCGGCGAGCACAGCGCGCGAGCCGTCAAAGGCGCGGCTTCGTTTCGCAGGCCATCATCAGTCAAGAACAGGCGCTGGGGTGTTATTGCCGATGGCGGCCATGAGCATTCGGCAACCCACCGGCCCAGCAACACCTCGTGATGCGACGCAGGCTTTACGCTGTCCGTCATCCAGGCGCGCAGCATGGGCTCATGCGTCACGCCAGTATCGATGCCTTTGAGCCAATAATCCCACCACCGCAGCATCTCTTGCAGGAACCCGATCTGCGGGCCGGGACGCGCAAAATGCGGATAACCATGCGCCCACGG
>VAZQ01000686.1 GCA_005883115.1 Alphaproteobacteria bacterium
TGCGAGCGTCCGGGTGACGTCGATGGCGCCATCCGCGAGATGATCGCCGTGAACAAGCCGGTGATTGTCGATTGCGTGGTCGACCCCAACGAGAATTGTTTCCCGATGATCCCCTCCGGCCGCGCCCACAACGAGATGCTGCTCGGCGACGCGACCGTGAGCGTCGAGGAGGCCATCACCGAGGAAGGCAAGGTGATGGTGTGACACTGCCCCGTCGTCACGCGCGGGCTTGACCCGCGCATCCATCTTCTTCGCAAGAGGATGGATTGCCGGGTCAAGCCCGGCAATGACCGTGCGCGTGCTGGCGCGGGTGATCGGCTTGTTCTCCGGCCGCGGCTACAACATCGATTCGCTCACGGTCTCGGAAACCGAGCACGAGAAGCACCTCTCCCGCATCACCATCGTCACGCGCGGCACGCCCATGGTGATCGAGCAGATCAAGAATCAGCTCGATCGCCTCGTGCCGGTCCACCGCGTGATCGACATGACCGTGGCCGGACCGCGCATCGAGCGCGAGCTCGCCATGGTCAAGGTGCGCGGCAAGGGCGAGCATCGCATGGAGGCGCTGCGGCTCGCCGATGCGTTCCGCGCCCGTGTGATCGATGCCTCGACCGAAAGTTTCGTATTCGAGATCACCGGCGCGAGCGAGAAGATCGAGAGCTTCGTCGCGCTCATGATCCCGCTCGGCTTGGTCGAGGTCTCGCGAACCGGCGTGGTCGCGATCGGCCGCGGGCCGGATGGAATGTAGCGTCGGGCTTGTCGCGCCGGTCCGTTGAACCTAGAAGCAGCACGCAGAGGCAGCGGCCAGAAGTGGCCCGAGCAGGGGTGAGGAAACCATGCGCGTTTATTACGATCGCGACGCCGACATCAATCTGATCAAGGGCAAGAAGGTCGCCATCATCGGCTACGGCAGCCAAGGTCACGCTCACGCGCTCAACCTGCGCGATTCGGGCGTCAAGAACGTGGCGGTTGCGCTGCGCAAGGGTTCGCAGGGCGTCAAGAAGGCGCAAGGCGAGAAGCTCAAGGTGATGGAGGTCGCCGCCGCTGCCAAATGGGCCGACGTGATGATGATGCTCACGCCCGACGAGCTGCAGGCCGACATCTATCGCGAGCACCTCGCCCGCAACATGAAGCAGGGCGCGGCGCTGATGTTTGCGCACGGTCTCAACATTCACTTCAACCTGATCGAGCCCCGCCCTGATCTCGACGTGATGATGATCGCGCCGAAGGGGCCCGGCCATACCGTACGCGCGGAGTACCAACGCGGCGCCGGCGTCCCCGTGCTGATGGCGGTGCACAGGGACGTCTCCGGCAATGCGCACGATCTCACGCTCTCTTATGGCGCGGCGATCGGCGGCGGACGCGCCGGCATCATCGAGACGACCTTCCGCGAGGAATGCGAGACCGATCTGTTCGGCGAGCAATCGGTGCTCTGCGGCGGCCTGGTGGAGTTGATGAAGGCGGGCTACGAGACGCTGGTCGAGGCCGGTTACGCGCCGGAAATGGCCTATTTCGAGTGCGTGCACGAGGTGAAGCTGATTGTCGACCTGATCTACGAAGGCGGCATCGCTACCATGAATTACTCGGTCTCAAATACGGCGGAGTACGGCGAATACGTCTCCGGCCCGCGCGTCGTCAACGACGAAACCCGCGCCGAGATGAAGCGCATCCTCGGCGATATCCAGTCCGG
>VAZQ01000276.1 GCA_005883115.1 Alphaproteobacteria bacterium
GCCATCGATGACGATTTGCGCCTGCGCCATTGTCTGTAGCCCCGTCCCCGCGCCTTCGGCTTGCTAGGCTAGCGCAGTTTCACTGTCGTTGTGAAATCGATCGAAAGAACGTTGCAGGTGCGGCCAAAACCATTCTTGACCCAAGCGCTCCTCCTGTTCGTAAGCCATGTCAAATACGTGCGCGCAAAACCGATTTACCGCACCGGCGTCAGTAACGGCCGGCCCGCAAAGTGCGCGCTGAGATTGTCGATCATGAGTTGTCCGATTGCGGTGCGAGTCTCTATGGTGGCGCTGCCGTGATGCGGTTGTACGATGACGTTGGACAGCTTCAGCAGTTCGGGCGAGGGATTGGGCGCGGTCTCGAATACGTCCAGCGCGGCATGGCCGAGGCGGCCTTCGGCGAGCGCCTGGGCAAGCGCGCGCTCGTCAACGACGCTGCCGCGCGCGACGTTGATGAGCGTGCCCTGCGGGCCGAGCGCGTCAATCACGGCGGCGGAGACGAGATGGCGAGTTTCCGGCCCGCCCTTGCAGGCGACCATCAGGTAGTCGCTGCGCCGCGCCAGCTCGACGGGATCGGCAACGTATTCGTATGGCGCATCCTCTTTGTGGTGCGGCCCACAATAGATCACGTGCATGCGCAACGCGGCGCCGCGGTCCGCGACAGCGCGGCCGATGCCTCCGAGCCCGAGCACGCCCATGGTTTTGCCGCCGACGCTGCGACCGAGGCGGATCGGACCCTTCTTCGCCCAGCTGCCGTCGCGCACGTACCGATCCGCGAACAGGATTTGCCGCGCGGAGGCGAGCATCAACCCGATGGCGAGATCCGCCACTTCGTCTGTGAGGATGCCAGGGGTATTTGTCACCGGGATGTTCCGCTCGCGCGCGGCGGCGACATCGATCAAATCGGTTCCGACACCGAAGATGGCGATGACTTCGAGCTTGGGAAGCGCTGCGATCAAGGTGCGGTCGACGCCGTGGTTGGCCTCGGTCGCGATCCCTCGGAGGCGGTTCTTGACATCGTCGGGAAGCGCGTGCGGCGCCGGGCGGCGAGCGTAATGGGTAACGGCGAAGCGATTCGCCAACTCGGCGTTCGTCGCATCGGGAAACGAGCCGATGCTCAACACATCGATCTTCATGGAGGTGTCAGATTTCGAACACCTGCTTCGGGGTCTTGTGCAGGCAATCGCCCGCGCTGTCGGACTCGATGAGATAATTATCGCAGATCACGGCGAAGATCGAAGCGGTCTCGTATCCCGGATGCACCGCAAGGTTCATGTGCTGCTCAATCGTCATGCCCTCATCGCAGCGGATCAACGGCCGTTCCACCAGATCGTAGCCCTGGCCGTGAGCATAAAGCCGCAGCTCCGGCGGCAGTTTGCAGCCGCGCATGTAATCATCGTGGCTTTGCGCGATGGCGGCGCAGGAGGCGCCCGGCTTGAGCAGGCGCAGCGTGTGCGCCTGCGCCTCTTTCATGGTTTCGAAGCCGTCGATCAGCTCGTTCGATGCCTTGCCGAGCACGATGGTGCGCGCGATCTCCGTGTAGAATCCCCCGGGCCCATTGTTCTCGATCAACAGCGTGAAGTGCTCGCCAGGCTTGAGCGCGCGCGCCTGCAGATGGCGATCGAGGAACCGCGATGCCTGCCCGAGCGGCGCCGAGGAGCCGAGGAAGAGCCCCTGCTCGCTGCCGAGTAGCCGGCCTTCGTATTGCGCCAGCGCGGTAATGTCATTGCCGGTCATGTCGGGTCGGATTTTTCGGAGCAAACGGTTGAAAATCTCGTCCTGCATCTGCGCCGCCTTGCGGATCAAATCCTTCTCCTCCTCGCTCTTGATCGCCTTCAGGCGGTCGACGAAATCGGTTGCATCCACGAAGCTCGCCTGGCCGGCGAGCTCTCGTTCGATGCGTGTGACAAATCGGTGCGGCATCGCGCCGCTGCCAATCCATCCGATCGTGCGGTAGCCGCGAAGCTCTTGGGCGACGAGTTCCGCCTGGTACTCGTCCGTGTAGGAAACGCTGGTGAAAGCCGGCGTAAAGATCATCTCTCCCACGCCGCGGTTCGCCGCATCGTCGCCGTTGATCCGCCGGCGCGCACCGCGCGGGCCCATGTCGACCACGATCATGAGATCCGAGGCGGGGAAGATGACGCTGCGCGGATAGCCGTTGCTCAGCGGGGTATCGGTGAACCATCGCACGTAGCCGCCGAGCCAATCATTGTTGTTCTGCATCACCAAGGCATCGATGTTGCGCTCCGCCATGGTTTTGCGGACCGCAGCCCAGCGCCGTTCGAGTTCGCCGGTGGAAATCGGATTGAGCAGCCGTTCGTCCATCACCTCGCGTCCATGCCTGTAAGCTCGGTACCGCCGAGTTAACGCTGGTAGCCATATCTGCGGAGCCGCCCGCATCGGCTAGGAATTTGGCAGGCCGAGCAGCGCCGCCGCGTTCGCCCGCACGATTGCTTCTTTCTGTGCGGCTGACAGCGTGTCGGTCTCCGCGACGAATTCGATCGGCTTGGTTTCGCCCACGGGATAGTCCGACCCGAGCAGCACGCGCTCCGCGCCCACCTTGTCGACCAGATGTTGCAGCACCGCGCGGTCATAGACGCAGCTGTCGAAATAAAGCATGCGCAGATACTCGATTGGCGGCTTTCGCATGTTGATGCGGGTGTTGGCCTTTTCGACGTAGTTGCGGTCAATTCGGCCCATATAGTAGGGCATGTAACCGCCGCCATGCGAGATGCAGATTTTAAGGCTCGGGAACGTCTCCAGCACACCGTCATACATCAATGACGAGATCGCCATCGCCTCCTCGAATGCCTGCCCGACGCTGTTCCAGAGATGAAAGCGTTTGAAGCGGCGGTCGCGATTGCCGCCGGGATGGATGAAGATAATCGCTTCGAGCTCTTCCGCCTTGCCCCAGAACGGCCGGAGCTGCGTATCGCCAAGTTCCATGGGCCCGGCGGTGGTCGAGATCGCGACCCCCTTGAATCCCAATTCGCGGACGCAGCGCTCGAGCTCGCTCACTGCGAGCGCCGGTACGTGCAGCGGCAGCGTGCCGAATCCGACCAGCCGGCTCGGGTGCAAGGCGACGGCCTTGGCGATCCAATCATTGGTCATGCGGGCAAGCCGCAGACTCGTTTGCGCGTCCGCCCATTCCAGTCCCTGATGGACCAGGCTTGCGCTCAGCACCTGCACGCCAACGCCCATCATATCCATGTTGCCGATGCGCTCCGTCACATCGCTCATGCGCGCGAGGACGGTAGCGGCGCGCTCTTTGATGTTGCGTCGCATCTCGTCGGTGACGCCGGGGTCGGTGGGCAGTTCGGAAAACACGTTGTGCTGCGCCGCCAGCGCGCAGACTTCCGGCACGATGACATGCGCGTGGAGGTCGATTGCCCGCAGCCGGGCACGGGAGGATGCCCCGCTCGTCATCTCCTTCCGCTCCGCATCAGCAGTATTTTTCTCAGACCCGGCGGTCACGTGGCCACCCCCACCAAAACAATCGCAAACGCGTTCCCAAGCAATTCGTAAGGGCCGTGCGTCTGTAATACAGCACGAACATATCGTATCCTGAACATCAACGGGCAGATAAAGCCTGGCACCGGCGCCCGCACCGAAGGGAGACTGCGCAGAGGTCAATGCCAAACCGCAAGCACCATAGCCGCAGTCGCGCCCGCCGGGCGATAAAACAGGGCCGCCTCAAGCCCGCTGCACCGGCCGTTCCCGAGGATCAGATTTCGTATAGCGGCCTATCGCTCCATGCGCTGTTCGAGCAACAGGCGCGGCAGCTCATCGATCGCGCCGATCTCGACGAGGAGCAGAAGCAAAAAATTCTGCTCGCGATGAGCTGTCCCTGTTGCGGGGGTGGCGCCATGTCGTTCACCGCGAAGCTTAGGAAATCCTAGCCTGGTGGCGCGGTCGCTGTTGTTCGCGCGGGAACGACAGAGCATACGCGGATAGGCATAGGCGTGTCACGCCGAGTGCGCATTCGCTGCAGTCCGATGCGCCATCCGAGCTGCACGCAACTTCTCGGTTGCCCTCGCATCAATCTCGAAGGTGTCGGGATCGAGCACCACGCCATAGAGCTCCGCCGCGGATTTCACCGTCACGTAGCCTTGCCGCACGTCCTCGCGGACCTGCTCGACCGGTCGTGCCAGCGGGTTGCCGTAGCCGCCACCACCGCCGGAACGGATCTTGAACGCGTCGCCGGGCTTGAGCTGCGCCACCAAAACCTTGGCATTGGGAAAGTCGCGCTTCCATTCTCCGGCAATGCGCAACTCCACCGCATTACCCGTGCCGTCAAGCCCGCCATCGAGCCCCCACGGCCTGCAATGCGCTCGCTCGCTCTGGTTGTTGACCACCATATTCGTGCGCGCGCGCACCACCCGCTCAACCCCGAGGCCGCCGCGGCGGCGGCCGGCACCGCCGGAATCGGGCACGAGGGCGTAGCGTTCGACCACGATGGGAAACTTGAACTCCGCCTGCTCGTTCGGGCTGTTATGGGTATCGCCATCGTTGATACAAACCGTAGCGGAGACGCCGTCCTCGGTCAGTTTGGCTCCCCAGCCGCCGCCCAGCGGCCCGAAGCTGCCGATGAAGAACTCGGAGGTGCGCTCGTTGATGCCGTGGAACGACGATGCCAGGAGATCGGCGTGGTGGCCGGCGATCACGCGGTCAGGAATGGCGGGTGCCAGCGCCTTGAAGATCGTGTCCACGATGGTCATCGGATAGGTCATCCACCAGCGCATCGGCGCCGGCCGCACCGCGCTGATCACCCGACCTGGCGGGACGATAGTCTTGAGGCTGCGGAATGAGCCGTCGTTGATGGGATAATCCGTGGGTGAGGTCAGGCACTTGTACGCGACCTGCGCGCAGGCGTAGCCGGTGGAGATGCCGGAATTGTAGAAGCCGCGCACCTGTTTCGATACCTCGCTCAGGTCGACCGTCATCTCGTCGCCCTCGACTATGACACGCACGCGGATCGGCACTTTCCGGCCGATGTCGATGCCGTCGTCGTCCATGTAGGATTCTGCCTCGTAGATACCGGCGGGGATTGTGCGCGTGCGCATGCGCGCCATCGCCTCGGCGTGGTCCATGATCGCGGCGATCGCTCCGAGCACGGCGTCGCGCCCGTAGCGCTCGATGAGCTCGAGAAAGCGGCGTTCGCCGGTTTTCACCGCGGTGACCTGCGCGCGCAAATCGCCCATGGCCCGGCTCGGCAGGCGGACATTCTGCCGGATGATATCGACCACGGTCGCATTCACGCGCCCCCGGTCCTGATATTTGAGGATCGGGATCTGCAGTCCTTCCGCAAAAATGTCGGTGCTCATGCCGCCGTGGATGCCGCCGATATCGAGCCAGTGCGCCATGCAGCAGGAGAATGCGATGAGCTTGCCCTTATGAAAGATCGGAAGCGTCAGTGTGACGTGATTGAGGTGACTGCCAGTGAGATAGGAATCGTTGGTGACGTAGATGTCACCAGGATGCATGTTGACAGGATCGAAATGCGCGATCTTCGCCTTCACCGTCTCGGCCATCCCGCGGATGAACATCGGCAAGCCGATGCCGATCGAGATCGTCTCGCCCTTTGGGGTGAACAGGCCGGTGGTAAAATCGAGCGCCTCGTAGATGATGATGTTGTAAGCGGTGCGCATGAGGTTCGTTTTCATTTCCTCCGTCACCGCAATGACGCCGTTGCGCACGATCTCCGTGATCACAGGATCAATGTTGTGGGGATCGCGCCTTTTGCGAGCGATACCCGCGGTGTGCGTTACGCGATTTTTCATTTTGCCACGCCCATTATCGATCTCCGCCAACCTCAATCATCAGATGCCCACGGGCATCGACTTCGAGCCGATCGCCGCGCAATAGGAGCGTGGTTGCCGCATGTTCCTCGATCAGCGCGGGTCCGCTGATCCGGTCGCCGGCGCCGAGCGCCGTGCGGGTATAGGTCGGCGTGGGGCGGAACTTTCCATCCAAATACACCGGCCGTCTGCCGGTAAAAGCGGATCGGTCGGGTGCGCGTTTGCCGCGCGCGATCGTCTCCTGCGGCGGCTTGCGCATAATGCCGGTGACGGTGCTGCGCAGGCTCACGACTTCGGCGGGCTCCTGTGGCGCCGAGGTGCCGTAACGCAATTCGTGCATGGCGTCGAACAGGCGCTTGATCGCGCGACGGTCTTGCCGCTCGAAGAGCTTGAGCGGTAGATCCACGGTCACTGCGTGCTCCTGGCCCACATAGCGCATGTCGGCTGCTCGCCTCAGGGTGATCTTCTGCGGTTTGACCGCGGCGCCCGCAATCGCGGCACGGCCCTGGCGCTCGAGATCACGATAGACCCGTTCGATTGTTGCAAACGGCGCGTCCTCGAGCCGTGTGAACCACGTGCGCACGAAATCGTACCGCAGATCCGAGAACAGCATGCCGAAAGCCGAGAACACGCCCGGACCGGTCGGGACAATGACGGTCCTGATGCCGAGCTCGCGTGCGACCTGTACCGCATGCAGGGGGCCGGC
>VAZQ01000277.1 GCA_005883115.1 Alphaproteobacteria bacterium
TTCCTCTCCTGGCAGTATTCCATCGACCAGCACGGGCTCGCTGGACTGCGGACCACGCGCATCCAGCAGTACCGCCAATAAAACGCCGCCGCTTTATCCGCTGTCATTGCCCAGCTCGACCTATCAATTCACCGTCTTCGTAAGGCCTCTTTGGAAGGGCATGGATGTCCGGATCAAGCCGGGCATGACAGGTCAACATTCGACCCGCTGACCTCACAAGCCGAACGGATAGGTCTCCGGCATGCCGGGACGCGGCGTCGTCGGCAGCGGCGTCACCGCGCGGGTCTGCTCGAACCAGAGATAGGCGTCGAACTGGCGCGGCAGAGAGGCCTCGAAATAATGACTCGCGAGCTCCGTCTCTGGCCGGTAGATCACGCCGATCGCGCGCTCGAGCCGCGGATAAAGTAAGCTGCTGCGCAGCTCCGCAGAGCGGCCTTGCCGCAAGTCCACCAAGAAGCGGGAGACGCCGCTGTCGCGGCAAAGCCGCTCGTAGCTGTCGCGGTGTGCGGGGCGAACCTGTTTGATCTCCATCGGCCCATCCCAGTCGGATGCCGCCGCCACGGTGCCGCGGTCGGTGCCGAAGCCGATGAGCACGGCGGTTTCGGCGAACCGCTCGCGGCACAACCGGCCGACATTGATCTCGTCGCGCATTTCGCCCATTTCAGTCGCCGCGGCATCGCCGATATGCGAGTTGTGCGCCCACACCACCGCCTTGGAGCCGTCGCCGCGCCACGCCAGGAGCTGCTCGAGCGTCTCGAACATATGCCGGTCGCGCAGGTTCCAGGACTCGGCCGCTCCGTAATACATGACCCGGTAATAGCGCTCGGCCGAGGCAACGAGGCGCGCATTCTGCGCGGCATCGAAGAAATCTTCACTGTCCCCGGCTTCGTAGAGCAATCGCTGTTCAAGAAGCTCGCGCAGCATCGCGACCACGGCGGCCTCACACTTGGCGTAGCCGGCGCTGAGCACTGCGCGGCCGTAGGTCGCCGGATCATGCTGCCAGGGCGTCAAGCAGCCGTACCGCTCGCGCGCGACGCGGGCAGCCTCGGGATCGACCTTGTCGAGATAGTCGATCACGGCCCGGATGGAGGCGCTCATATTGTAGATATCGAGCCCGAAGAAGCCTGCGCGCCCCGCCGGCTCCTGGCCTTCGTTGTGCGCACGCAACCAATCCACGAACTCATGCACCTCGAGATTGCGCCACATCCAGGTGGGAAAGCGGCGGAACGCCGGCGTTGCCTCCGGCGGTCGCGACTTGTGGCGGACATAGCGATCGATAGCGGCGGCGTCCGGCCAGTCGGCTTCGACCGCAACGATGTTGAAGCCGTGTCGTTCAATGAGCGCTCGGGTGATGGCGGCCCGCGCCCGGTAGAATTCCGACGTGCCATGGGTTGCTTCTCCGAGCAGCACCACGCGGGCATCAGCAAACCGGTCGAACAATCGACCGAAAGCCGGGTCGTCGAGATCGGGCAGCCGTTCCGCTGTCTGCCGCAGCAACCCTGTTGGCGGCCGTGACCGTGCGGGCGGTCGCAGTTCCGCCTCGATCGGAGCGCCGCTCTCCTCCGGCAGTTCCTCCGACCAGCCGTGCTCTCCAATCAACGGCACGAATCGTACCGCGCCGAGATCCTCTTCGTGGAAGGCGTGCTCGCCGTCGCGCACGACCTTCACCAGCCGCTGCTCGTCGGAGAGCGAGCCGATGGGAATGACGAGCCGTCCGCCGGTCGTGAGTTGGTTGCGCAGGCTCTCCGGGATTTCCGGCCCGCCCGCCGTCACGATGATCGCGTCGAACGGCGCGACCTGCGGCCAGCCCAAGGTGCCATCGCCACAGCGGACATCGATATTGCGATAGCCGAGCCGGGCGAGCCGGTCTTGGGCGCTTCGCGCGAGCCCGCCATGTCGCTCGATCGTATAAACTTGCGCCGCAATGCGGCCGAGCACGGCGGCCGCGTAGCCCGAGCCGGCGCCGATCTCCAGCACTCGATCGCCGGGCCTGACTTCGGCGGCTTCGATCATCAGCGCCACGATGTAAGGCTGCGAAATTGTCTGCCCCTCGGCGATGGGCAGCGGACTGTCTTCGTAGGCGAATTCCTCAAAGCCCGGCGCGACGAAAGCCTCGCGGGGGACCTGCCGCATGGCATCGAGCACGCGCTGATCGTCCACGCCGCGGGCAGCAATTTGCCGCTCCACCATGCGCTCGCGGTCGGCCGCGAGATGATCGAGTTGGGCTGCCTGTGGTGCCATGGCGCGGATGCAACCCTTTCCGCCCCCCAGAATTGAACGTTGCGGCTATTTATCGGTTCCCGCCGCGGCGCCGCTCATCTGTTAACAACCCAGAACAGCACGGACAGGACCACACTCAGCAACAAGCAGGTCACCAATGGAACATAGAACGTGAAATTTCCTCGCTCGATGACGATATCGCCGGGCAAGCGGCCGAGACCGAGCTTGCTGAGATACGGCCACAACAGGCCCAGCACCAGAATTGCAATTCCGAGCACGATCAGAAAGCGCGCCATGGCTCCACGTGCCGTGCTAATTTCTCCCCTCGCATCTAGGGGCAAGAACCGGATTTCGCCATGACGGATGTCAACTTCAATACCGCGCTGATCGTCGGCGCGGGCGCAGGGCTTTCCGCCTCGCTCGCTCGGGTGCTCGCCAAGGACGGGATCAAGGTGGCGCTCGCGGCGCGCACCATTGGCGACCTCG
Organism: Alphaproteobacteria bacterium; assembly: GCA_005883115.1. Classification (GTDB taxonomy): domain Bacteria; phylum Pseudomonadota; class Alphaproteobacteria; order Rhizobiales; family Xanthobacteraceae; genus VAZQ01. Next base: position 2,707 of record VAZQ01000277.1, read on the forward strand.
ATGCGCTCGCCAAGCAAACTGGGGCACGGGCGTTCGCCTGCGACGCGACGGAGCGCCCCCAGGTCGAGAAACTGTTCGCGGAGGTCGACGCTTCTCTCGGCGCTCCCGATATCGTGATCTACAATGCGAGCTTCCGTACCCGTGGTCCGTTCGTCGAGCTTGATCCGCTCGACGTGGAGAAAGCGCTGGCGGTGACCGCCTATGGCGCCTTCCTGGTCGCCCAGCAGGCGGCGCGGCGCATGCTGCCGAAAAAGCACGGCGCGATCCTGCTCACCGGCGCGTCCGCCGGGGTGAAGGGCTATCCCCAATCGGCGCCCTTCGCGATGGGCAAGTTCGCGCTCCGCGGTCTTGCCCAAAGCATGGCGCGCGAGCTTTCGCCACAAGGGATCCATGTCGCGCACGTCGTGGTCGACGGTGGTATCAGAAGCGCGCGCCGGCCGGATTCGGCCGAGAGTCCGGACAGCACGCTCGATCCCGATGCGATCGCCGACACGTACATCCACCTCATCCATCAGCCGCGCAGCGCCTGGGCGTGGGAGATCGAGCTGCGGCCATGGGTGGAGAAATTCTGAGCGGCGAGAGTGATCTGGGCAAACAGAGGGGGCGATGGCGGCTAAGGTCACGCATCATCAACCCACCAGCGCCCGCGTCGCGGGCGCGAACAGCTCCTCCGCCGTCACCGGCTTAGTGATGATGCCCTGCGTGAGCGCATGGCGGATGAGCTCCTCGAGCACCTTGCGGTTGGGCGCGATACCGTAGGGGAGCGGGTCGCCAGTGATCTCCATGACCCGGCGATGCACCGCCTCGGCCTCAGTCGGGTTCGCGATCTTTCCGGCTTTGAGATCCTCGACATAGCGGCGCTTGGCCCGCGCGAAGGCATCGAACACGTCGGCGGCGAGATCGCGATGCGCGGCGATCAATTCGTCCTTGATTACCACCGTGTGGTTGATGGGATAGTGGCCGCGCTGACGTAGCGCCGTAAGCCCTGCCTCGAGCGCATTGGGGATGAGCGGCTTCACGTCGGGGGCGTTCACCTCAACGCCGATTGCGGCGGCGAGTTCGCCGGATGCCAGCATGTCGCCGATACTTTTTCCCTTCTCGACCGGCACCACGTTGGCGGGCGCGCGATACTCCGCCACGTGCTCGTCCCCTGAGAGCATCCAAGTAATCTTGCTCAAGTCCGCGCCGTACTCGTCCTGCAGAATGCTGCGCGCCCATACGCCTGTCGTGACTGTGTAGCCGCGGTTGACGCCGACCCTTTTGCCTTCGAGGTCCTTCGGCGTGCGAATGCCAGCCCTGGTGTTCACCAGGATAGCGCCGTGGTGGAACGCCCGCACCAGAAAGACCGGCACGGCAGTCATCGGCTTAACGTGCGCTTTGGCACAGATGTAGGTGGTGATCGCCATCTCGCAGATGTCGAACTCGTTGCCCCGCACCATGCGGCGGAACGCGGCGATAAGAGGATCGATCTCCTCGAAATGGAACGCGAAGCTGCGCGGCTGGACGCTGCCGTCCTTGAGCGCGCGGTTGTTGCCCTGGGTGCGGGTGACGGTTCTGAGCTTGAGTTCGGGCATGGCGCGGCGTGCGTCGTTACTCATGTTCCAGCGCCGGTAGTTATGAACCCCTGCTTTCGCGGAGATGACATCCAAGACCGTTACAGCGTCGCGGAATCAAACGAGCCGCTTCACACCGTCGTCTGTGCCACGCCGGGACGCGTGGTGAGGGCCTCTTTGGCGGCATCCTTGAAGGCCACATCGGGCGCCAAGACGACCGAAGCCGAGCGGACCCTATGGTGCGCCGGGTCGACTCCGGGCGGGGTAACACCTTTCTCTACCAGCGCTTTGGCCGCGCGCATCAGACGATGCCGCGCCATGATGATGCCGTTGTCGGTGGAGACGAGATTTTCCTTGGTGCGGTCGCAGATCGGTCCCATGCTCTCCTGCAGCGAGGCATCTTGCATGGCGAAGCCGGCAACGCCGCTGAACGTTGTGCCCGATTTCTGAGCCGCGCGGTCGATCAGATAGTCATTGTCCTTATTGGCGAGCGGACGGTAGGTACCGGGGACGTATTTGCAATGCACGCCTGCGCCATCGCGCATGGCATCGATTTCTCGGCGTGTTAGCGCGCGTACAGGGTGAAAGTCGTAGCTCCAGGCCCAGCAATTCTCGTCGTCGACGGGGATCCAGAAGTGGCCGTGGATCGGATGGTCGCCGCGCGGGGGGATCATGGTGAAGCACGGCATCACCCACGGCGTAATACGCCAATAATAATTGCCGTTCTCGGCGTTGCGCCGGGCGCCGATATAGAGCCCGCCCGGCTGCTCCACGACCTCGAAATACGGCTGAACGTCGGAGAGATTGTACTCGTTGCCCTTGGCGCCCTTGAATAATGGATCCGACCCGAGGTCGCCACGATGCAGGAATGACACGTGGCTCGAGTCGATGCCTCCCTCCATCGCTTGCAGCCAATTGCACTCCTGCATCCGCTTGGAGATAAAGCTCTGCTCGGCAGGGACACTGGCGAACTCCCAGTCCGGCAACGGCGGCTGCTTGTCGGGTGGCCCCATATAAGTCCACAGCACCGGCCCACGCTTCACCAACGGATAGGATTTGAGCTTGATCTTCTGGCAGAAGCCGCTCTCGCGCGGCTCCGAAGGAACGTCGACGCACTGGCCCGTTACGTCGTATTTCCAGCCGTGATAGGCGCAACGCAGGCCGGACTGTTCGTTGCGCGCGAACCAGAGCGAGACCCCGCGATGGGCGCAGAATTCGTCGATCAACCCATACCTGCCATCGCTATCG
>VAZQ01000278.1 GCA_005883115.1 Alphaproteobacteria bacterium
GCTCGAATCTAGTTTTCAGAAGCGACAGGTGGCCCTTACACCACGCGATTACAGCGACGGCATCGATTTTTTCGCTATCCGGTCCGTGGACGAAACGCACAATGGCGACGGATCAGATCGCAGGCTGCGAGGCAGGGCATCGTCCTTCGATCCAAAGGCGCGCGTGACAGCATCCCTGTTCAACCGAGGATCAAAATAATGCGCGGTCCAACTCATGTAGGGGCAAGAGTGTCATTTGACCTTGAGATTTATCGCCGACTCCTTGCCGCGATTGCTCTCGATCTCATATTCAACGGTCTGTCCTTCGTTGAGTGAACTCAGACCGGCGCGTTCGACTGCGCTGATGTGTACGAACACATCTTTGCCGCCGCCACCTTGCGGCTGAATGAATCCATAGCCCTTCGTTGGATTGAACCACTTCACAGTGCCCCGAGCCATCGTCGTCTCCAAGTAGAATCAACGCGAACAGGATAGCTGCTTTTGGCTCATATTTCCAATGAATGCCCTGCGATTGAAAACATAGGGATGGTGCAGTCCGGAAAGAATTAGCGTGGTGATGATCGCTCCGGACCTCTGGATAGCTCGCCGAGCGGCCCATCCTTCTCCAACGCCAAGTGCGTGGCGACTCGTTGTAATATGAAGACGAATATGAAGCCAGCATTCGCCGCAGATGCTGCTCGCCGACGATCAGAACATGATCGAGGCACTCACGCCGAAGCGTTCCGATCAGGCGTTGAGACGTGTGCGCGACAGAAAACCGCCTCGACTGGGTTTTCCCGCGAATAGCCAGCCGGCACCAGTGCAGCCGTAGCATCGGCAGGCGAAGGAATCTTTGAGATTGCCAGCGCTGGCGTGCTGCCAAGTTCCTAATGCAGCGCTCTGAGCATCCGAGTGGTCTCTTTGCCGGGCTCGCAGAGATTGATCCACCCTTTCTTTGGCCAGGCGACGGCGTCGGAATAGCCCTGACAGTAGTAGCCGCAAGTCGCAGTCCTGTTATCCGGTCGCGGCTATCCCGCTGGCGCGCCGTGACCTTCCGCGAGTCGCATGCGCTTGGCAAGCGCATGGCCGGGTCGTGCCAAAGGCGCTTCCCCGTTGTCCCCAGGTATCGACAAAGGCATGGCGCTACCTTCGATCTGCAGGTGGTGTTGAACACCCTGGTCGAATCAGCCGTCCGACTTTGTGAGGTCGGATGGCGGCGATCGCTCGTCAGAAAGGCACGAACTACCACCTTGTGGCGAGACATGGATTCCCCTCTCCGGCGCGCTGGCCAAAGGTCGTGACGACTGCGTTAGCCGGGCGTCAGTCACGCGCAATTCAAGTCCATCAAGGATCGCGCCGTGGATGACGCCGTCTCCCTCCAGGAGGCAGCGGGCCTCGAAATCGTGACCGACGGCGAAATGCGGCGGGCACGGCGCGGAACACGACGGCAGTCGGCCCTCATTGCCTGCGCGACACTCGGTCCCTATCCGCCCGCTAATTGTTAGGGTGGAAGAGGCATCGATTGCGCCGATCACAACATGCGGCTGGTCTGCGGGGCACACATAGGGATTGGCCACTATGATATTAACCTAAATTTGCCGGCACATCTGTCGTTCACGCATTCTTAGATCGTAAGCGGCAAGCTGGCGTTCCTATGCCAATAACCTCATACTACCGCGCGCAAGCGCAAAGATGTCTCGTCTTGTCTCGGTCATGTTCGGATCGCAAGCAGGCGCTGCAGCTGGCCTTTATGGCGACTCGTTACTTCGAGCGGGCCGAAGAACTGGAGCGAGAAATCCCCTTTCAGCGAACTCACGCGCTCGATCCTGCAGAAGCACGGATCGCGTAGCTTACGATATCCCCATGGTAAAGGAAGTTGGTAGCAACCCGCCGCAACACGGCTTGCAAACCGCGCACACCGAGCCCTGCGCCGAGGCGCTACACTGCGCGGCTACGTCCGCGGCACGAAACCTTCGGGCGCGCGGATCTCGACGGTTGTGAGTAGAGGCGCTGGGGGGGACTGGCGATGCCAAGCGAACGGCTCGATGACGACATTGTCCGCGACCCAGAAAAATGGCTGCTAAGAGAGCAGGCGCAGGCCATGCTCGACTTATTCGCCGAGGATTGCGGGCGAACTCCAGTTATGCTGGAGGAGGTCCGTGAATGGGCGAGGGATCAAGATGAGAAGCATCTTCGGTCCAGGGTAAATCGTCGCCTGAATGTTGTTCTTGATGCTACGAAAACCCGCCGCGCTCGAATACTTGCGAATAGAGGGTTGTCCTCTTGATGGCGGGATGGTCGCGGCCCCGATAAATGGGTAATCGAGTGCGGAAACCACGCGCATAACAGTTCATACGACGTGATCGTTGTCGGCGCGCTGCGCTCGAGGTAAACCCAAGAACTATGGAGATTAGCGAAGCGTCACCGCGGCGAGGACGTACAGGCCGATCGCGATCAGGACGACCGCGTTGAATCCCAGGCTCATCGCCAGCAGGATCGCCAGGATCGCGCTCAACACGGAGGCACAGCCGTTGATGCCCCACGCCCAGGGCACGAGCGCCGACCGGGCCGCCGCGACGCGGACGAGCGCCAAGGGAAACGGCATTCCCATGAAGAACGCCAACGGCGCAATCAGCACCAACGATACCGCGATCTTGAGCGCGCCGGGCAGGGGCATCAACCAGCGAAAGAGCGGCAGGGCGACAACGAGATGCAGCAGCGCGGCCGTCCCAATGCCGGCGATGGCCAGAGCCAGCGGTGGGTACCGAACGCGGACAAAGCATCGGAAAAGCCGGTCGGCTGCGCTGATACGGATCGGCGCGCTCTGAGGCGACCGTGCGCGCAATGCCTCAAGACGCGCGGTCAATTTCGGTGCGATTCCGCTGCCGAGGCCTGCGAAGAAGAGAAAGCCGCACAGCACGACTGGGATGGCATAGACTGGATGACCGAGGAACAACACGAAGCGCTGGATGGAGGCGATCTCGATAAAGAGGAAAGCGAAGCCGATCGCCAGAAAGTAAAGGGCGACTCGCCATCTCGCGAGACCAGCAGCAGCGGGCTCCCGGCGGTCGCGGCCGAGCGACAGCAGGGGTGCAAGGATCAGGACCAAAGCGAGCGCCGCCGCTTGGACGAGCGTCGCCGCCAGCAGGAGATAGCCCCAATCGAGCAGCGCTACGCCGCCGATCGCGCGTCGCTCCAAAAGCTCCGGCAGCGCCCGCCATTTGAAGAAATCGAAAAAGTACGGCCGGTCGTCGGTCGTCGGTGCGATGTCAAACTTGTAATCACGAAGGAATTCATCGCGCTCCCGCCCGAGCAACGCTACCGCGCCATCGAAGAAAAGAGGCTGATCGAGAATATTGAATTGGTTCGCCTCCTCGCGCGCCATGCCGGGGAGGAAGGCGAGGTCGAAGGCGCGCTCGTCGGCGAAACGTCGGATTTTTGCCATGTCCTGGCCAGTCAGCGGGCCGTTCTTGACCAGGAGCGTGGTGGTGTTCCAGCTCCGCACGAGCGCGAGGTGTCGGCCCGGCTCGCCGATCCCTCGGCGCTCGAGTGCGGAAACCGCGGTGGCGAACAGCCGCAGACTGTCGCGCGGCGGCAGCTTCAGCCAGCGCGTGATTGCGAGATAGCCGCCCGGCCGCAAATGATCGAGATACTGCTCGAACGCCTCGATCGTGTAGACGTAGCTCTCGCTGAGGCTGTGCGTGCCCGCAGCCGCTGCCGCAAAGGAGTCGAGGAGCGGGATCTGGATCACGTCGTAGCGATCGCGCCGGCCGGCGACAAAGGATCGCGCCTCCGCGACATGCACCCGCACGCCCGGGCGCTCGTAGAGATGGCCTGCAAACGCGGCAAAGCGCTCGGCGACGAGCCGGACGAGTTGTGGGTTGATTTCGACCGCGTCGATTGTCGTTGCACCGTGCAGCAGCGCGAGCAAAATATCCGTTCCGCCGCCAGCACCGAGGATCAGAACTTCGGGCTTCTCCAGGAGATGATACGGCAGCGCCGTCGGCGTGGAATCAAGATAGTTGAGCGGCTCGCGCCGGCCGTCAAAGGCGGTGATCGCGGTGAGCCCGTCGCCGTCGGTGAAGACGCCGAGCTGGGCCGGCGGCTCTGTCGCGTTGTAGAGGCTCAGCCCCGGCGCATGGCGGAGCGGAATGGTTGGACTGCTCACGACCGTCAGCAGTCCTAGCGGGCTCGAGTCCTCGGCGAGCACCTTTGCGCCAGGGACGAGTAGTGCCTGGCTGAGCCCCTTGTATTCGGACAGGTGCAGTGCCGTCCAAGACGGCGGCAGTGCGGCGCACGCTGCAATCGCGGCAGCCGAACACGCGGCCGCTCTGCCCTTCCGGATCGCCCCGCTCTCGCGCAGGCTGATCCCGAGCGCCGCCGCGAGAAGGCCAAGCAGGGCGACAAGCCTGAGCGCCGTGTCGGGAAAGAGCACGAATAGCGCCAGCATCAGGCCGATGGCGCCTGCGGCGGCGCCGATCAGGTCGTAGCGGTAGATTCGACCGACCCGCTCCGGGAATGCGGCGAGTGCAAGCCCGATGCAGGTGGCCGCGCCGAAGAACGGCAGCGCAAACAGCGTGTAGAGGATGGGAAGAAAGAGAAGCTGCCGCGGCTCCCAGAGCACGGCGAGCGCATTGAATGGTAAGCGCTCGGCCACCGCAAAGCTCGTGACCGCTGACACAGCGAACAGGGCGGCGCCGGCGGCAAAAGCCGCGCCCAGGTGGCGGCGCAGCCCGTCGCCCACGAGTGCGAGGAAGGCACCGCTCGCGCCGTAGCCGAGCAGGGCGATACTGATGACCATGTACGCATAGTGGTGCCACTGAACGATCGAGAAGAGGCGGGTCAGCCGCACCTCGTAGGCGAGCGCTCCGGCCGATACCAGCGCGACGGCCAGGAAGAGCAGCATCGGTCAGCGCTGCCGGCTGCCGCTGGTCAGCGGCACGAAGCTCACCGGGAGCAGTTGCTTCGTCGTCACCCGTCCGTCGTCGGCGTTGCGCTCGACCAGCACGAGGTGCTGAAGCGCGAAGGGCGCGCCGAGCGGGATCACCATGCGGCCGCCGGGCTTCAGCTGGCGGATCAAAGGCGGCGGGATTTGGCTCGCCGCGGCAGTGACAATGATGCCATCAAAAGGCTCCGCCTCCTCCCAGCCGTAATAGCCGTCACCCGACCGCGTTGCGACGTTGCCATAGCCCAGCCTCTGCAGCCGCGCGGCAGCGCTGTCCGCCAAGGCGGGCACGATCTCGATCGTGTAAACCCGGCGCGCGAGATGGGCGAGGACGGCGGCTTGGTAGCCCGAGCCGGTGCCCACCTCAAGGACGACATCGCCCGGCCGCACGCGCAGCAGGTCGGTCATCAGAGCGACGATGAACGGCTGCGAAACGGTCTGACCATAGCCGATCGGCAATGGTCGGTCAGCATATGCGTCGCCGCGCACTCGATCGGGCACGAACTCGTGCCGCGGTACATCGCCCACGACTTTGAGTATCTCCGGTGCGATAGAGTCTCGGCCGAGCGCGATACTCGCCTGCTTCGCGTGGGCCTCGATCGTCGCCACCATGCGGGCGCGCTCGGCGGCGAGATCCGCTTGGGCCGCCGCCGTCAACGAACGAGCGGCAACCAGGAGCGCCAAGAAAACGCCAAGAGCGAGCGCTGACCAGCTCCGCGCAACAATGGCATGAGACGGCGTGCTCGTCCGGCACCCTTGCCAGGCATCGGACCGACGCGCACCTCGCCGGAGCCACCTCATACGTACCCTCGCAAGCTCGGTGATGATTTCTGCCCATCGGCGGCGTTTAAGCGCCAAGCCGAGGCCCGTCATAATACTCGAAGGCGGGCACCAACCGAGACCAACTGGCACCGTGCGGAAAGGCCAGCTTTGTGAGGTCTAGCAGACGAAAACCGCGGCGACTTCCGTAACTTGATGATGCGAGCGCAACGATTTCGACGCTGGTTATCGCAAGCCACCGTCGACGGCGCACTGGCGTGGAGCGGCCGCACGATCACTTTACGCCAGGTCGACAGCACCATTACGACGTCCGCCTCGGCGTCATCACATCACAGCCTGTGTCCTTGGTGTACTTCATCCTCAATATTGCAGAATCTGATTTTCGGCACACACAACGGCGTCAGTTAGACTCGCGGGTCCTTTGCGCGGCCTATCGCTGGCGATAAGCTGTGGCGATTTGACAATCCGATCTAAAGTAGAACAATCATGCGGGTCCCATCCTACCTTGTGATGTTGTGGGCCTTGCTGTTCGTCACATGCCGGCCGACCGACGCGCAGACGGTTGCCGTCTTTGATTTCGAATTAATTGACACAAGCCTACAGGGCGAGATCAGCGGCACGCGCGCCGACGAACAGGCACGTCTTACCCGGCTGGGCGATCAATTGCGGCAGCGACTTAGGGAGTCAGGTCGGTTCTCGGTCATCGATATTACGCCAATAGCAAGCGAGGCGCGCGCGAGTAACCTGCAAGCCTGCGGCGGCTGCGACACGCGCTTAGCTAAACGCATCGGAGCCAAACTTGCGGTTATCGGCACCGTTCAAAAGGTATCGAATCTGATCCTCAACATGAACATCTACATTCGAGACACTTCATCGGGAGGAACCGTTGCGGCCATGAGCGCCGATATGCGCGGCAATACCGACGAGACCTGGTCGCGCACTCTCGATTGGCTCGTTCGCAATCGGTTGCTCGCACCGGGCTAC
>VAZQ01000279.1 GCA_005883115.1 Alphaproteobacteria bacterium
TGTGTCGCGCGCGGACGTCGTCGAGCGCGCCGCGCTGATCGCGGCGCTTCGCTCGGGCCACCTCGGCGGTTTTGCGCTCGACCCGCTTTATGAGGAGCCCGGCCGCGCCGACGACGAGCTGCTCGGCTTCGACAACGTCATCCTGACGCCGCACATGGCCGGCTCGCCGCGAACCAACGGGCTGCAGGACATCGCCGTGCTGATTACAGGGCTGGCAGCGGCGCTGTCGGAGTGACGCTTTGATACTGGACGTAGGGCGCAATAAGCGAAGCGAATGGCGCAATGCGCTTCGCTTATTGCGCCCTACGTGCTTGAGGATCTCGGAGTGGGCGCGCACGACAACAAGGTTAGCGACGCTTGCTCAGGGCGCGTCTTTGTGGACCGCCGCTAACGTCAGGGACTTCTATTCCGAGGGCAGTAGCTAAATCGATTTGATGGTCCTGCTCCTGCATGAGGATCTGGCGAATCTGTTCCGCCATCGCGAATTCGCCCAACGCTTCGCATTGCCGGATGCGATCGCGGTAATTGCGAACGGTTTCGTTTTCATTGTCGAGATCGAACCGGAGCATGTCTTTCGGCTTTTTCGATGTGCGTACCGGCTTGGGAGTGACGGCCGGCATTTTGCCGAGATAGTCGATCTGCCGCGAGATGATCAGAGCATGATCGAGCTCCTGCTTGGCGTGGATTTCGAGCTGGGCGGCGATGTCCATGTATTCGGCGCCGCTGAGCACCTGGGAATAGACGACGTAGGAGATGATGGCTTGGTATTCGCGGGAAAGGTCTTCGTTCAACAGCTCCGCCAGGCGGTCGCGGGAAATTTTGTATTCGTCTGCGGCGGGTCTGGGCTCAGCCATTTGCTTGCTCCTTTGAATTGAAAAGACAGATTGACGTCTATTTTGCACCATGCAGCATTGGCTCAATTATCAGTCAGCCGAGTACTCCCTAAATCGCGATTGTTCGGCAATCGCTAATCGATCAGGGCGTTTCGGGTGCCGGTCTGTCCAGCGCCCTTTTTACAAAGTCGACGGAATCGATTGCCGCCGCCAGTTGAACACGAAACCTGTCGATTGACTCATTCATGGGTGCCGGTAGTTCCCCCCACCAGTCGATGGTGCGACTCATCGCCTCTTTGACGGTTAGAATCATTTGCTCGATCGCCACGTCGCGGTAAGTTTTCGCCATAGCCCTGTTGCCTCTGGTTATCTCAGTTGGAAGTGACATCGGCGGGCTCCCGCTCCAGCGCCGCGCGATCCCATTTCGCGAGCTCCGCCGCAGCGACGTAAGTTTCCTGCAAGAATCCGAGTAGGAGCTTGTCGGGATCGCCCGACTGATGCACTGCATCGTAAGGCAAGATGAATTGCCCTAGCCCCTCGTCGTAGAAGGCTTCGGGCGTAGCGAGATGCGTATCGCCGTAGCCGGCCGGCTCCGGATAAGCGTAGACATAAAAGGCCGCGCGGCCGTAGCCCCCATTACCAGGCCAAAAGCCGCAGCTCGAAACTTCATGCGAATATGCCTCCGCCATCACCCAGCTCGCAACATTGGGTGTGACGCCTTTCGGCGGCGGCGCAGGGCGGCCGGAAAAGCGTGTCACCGCCAAATCGAAACTACCCCAGAAAAAATGCACAGGGCTCGCCTTGCCGATAAAACGCGCGCGAAATTCATTCATGACACGGCTGGCCTGCACCAAGGCGAGCCAGAATTTTTGCGCGTAGATGGGATCATATTGCGCATGGATGCGGTCCCGGTCGAACGGGATCGCGTTTTCGATTTCACCCGGCATGGTCCAGATATGAATGTCGATGCCGAGACGGCGTAGGCGCTGCATGAATTCGTTATAGAAGTCGGCTACCGCCATCGCTTCGAGGGGAAAGCTTTCGACCCGACAATCGCTGGTCTCGATGATCAACCGGTGATTGGTGAAGTCAAAGATGACGTCGACCGTCCGCCCGGCATAGGGCATCGCCGGCGCACTAAGTCCGCGCGCCGTCACGAAAAAGGTTGCATTCCACCAATGATTGATGAGCGGAGTAAGCGCAATGCGCACCTTGCCGACGATCTGCGTCCACAGCTGCAGCGTGTCACAAGTTTCGCTCCACGCGGCGAGCGGCAAATCCGGCCATGTTGTGTCTTTACTCACGCGCTGACGTGTCTCCCCGATAGAAGCTTGCGGCCCTGTCCGTCCCGAAAATCATATCCGATCGCGCCGCGGCCAGGGTGGCGTCGCACACCCGCCAGCTATAGTGGCCGCCGCAGCGTAAGCTACAATATGGGCGCCCTAATGACTACATTAAAATATTTCCATACAAATTGCATTT
>VAZQ01000280.1 GCA_005883115.1 Alphaproteobacteria bacterium
CAGGCCCAACGGGTGCCTCGCAAGCACCCGACGACTCTCGGCGCTCCGCCACCCCTTCACTGGGGTGAGTGAAGCGAAGGAAACAAAACCCGGGCGCAAAAAACGCGCCGCGGGAACGAAGAGGTGTTGCTTGGTGCGAACGCTTTCAGTTCGTCATTCCGGCCGAGCCGCGATAGCGGCGAGGGCCGGAATCCATAACCACAGGCCGTGGGTATGGATTCCGGGCTCGCAGGCTTCGCCTGCGCCCCGGAATGACGCGGAGAAAATGCGCCCGGGTCCGCTCCGCTTCGCGGGGCGAGGGAGCCCACTGAGTGCGCGGCAAAAGCAAACGAAATGGATTCGTGTGGACCGAGAGCGGGTGTTTGGAATCACGAGCTGCGTTTATCAAGCGCTCGCCGTCCTCGTCCTGAGGAGCGTGCATGCGCAACACGTTCCACAAACTTGCACGCGCGTGCACGCGTCTCGAAGGATGAGGACGGCCCGGCGCGCGCCCTCATGCTTCGAGACGCATCGCAGCGCGCTTTCGCTGTGGACTCACCGTTTTCGCGCTGCGATGCTCCTCAGCATGAGGACGAAGATTCAGCGAGGATGTGGCATGCGCGCGCGTGACTCGCGCTGCAAGCGTGCGTGCCTCGTTGCGCGGACCGCGTTGGCCGTTTGCTTCGGCGCGACGGTTGCCGGGGTAGCAGCTGCTCGCGCAGAGCCAACCTTCCCGTCAAAGCCCATTCACATTTCCGTTCCTTATGGCGCCGGCGGCGTTGCCGATCTGACCATGCGGTTGCTGGCGCAAAAACTCACCGAGCGAACCAAGCAGCAGGTCGTGATCGAAAATCGGCCGGGCGCGGGCGGCCTCTTGTCGGCCAAGGCGGTGCTCGAGGCGCCGGCGGACGGATACACGCTCGGCGTGATCGGCAACGGGCAAGCCATCGGCATGTCGCTGTTCAAGGCGCGGCCCTACAACGTGCTGAGCGATTTCACATTGGTGTCGATGACGGCCAGCTTCGAGATGCTGCTCGCGGTCAAAGCGGACTCTGCGCTCAAGACGCTCCAGGACGTGGTCGCCGCGGCGCGGAAAAATCCGAAACAGCTCAATTTCGGCGCCATCAACCCCGGCAGCACGCAAAACCTCTCGGCGCATCTCCTCAAGCAGGTGAGCGGCGTCGACGTCACCATCATTCCCTACAAGACGACGCCCGACCTCGTCACCGCGGTGTTGCGCGGCGACGTCGACGTGGGGTTCGATTTCTATGCCGGACTGCAGGCGGTGATCTCGGACAACCAGGTGCGAATCGTCGCGACCTCCGGCGAGGCGCGCAATCCGCTGCTGCGCGACGTGCCGACCGCGAAGGAAAGCGGTTTCCCCGATTACGTCGTGACCAGCTGGAACGGTCTCGCCTCGGCGGCCGGCATGCCGGCCGACACGCTGGCCATTCTCAATCAACACATCAATGCCGCGCTCTCCGATGCAAAACTTCAGGCCACGGCGTCGGCGCTGGGCATGGATGCGCGCGGCAGCACGCCGGAAGAAATGCGCGCGCGCATGGCAGCCGATGTGAAGAAATGGGCGGCGGTCATCGACAAGGCAGGCATCGAAAAGCAATGAGCGAGCCGCGACTGAAAATTGCGATCGCCACCTACGGCCACACCAAGGACATCAAGAGCGGCGCGGTCGCGATCGCCGGGGTAAAACCCGACTTCGTCGAGGTCGTGCCCATCGTCGGCGCGTTCCGGCGCATGGTGCGCGATGTCGAGTTCGACGTCTGCGAGATGGCACCGACGACCTACATGATCGCCCGCGCGCTCGGCGCTCCCTTCATTGCGCTGCCGATCTTCCTGATGCGCCGCTTTCATCACGGCGGCTTCGTCGTGCGCCCCGATGCCGGCATCAAGGCGCCGAAGGATCTCGAGGGCAAGAAGGTCGGCGTGCGCGCCTATTCCGTCACCACCGGGGTGTGGACGCGCGGCATCTTCATCAACGAATACGGGCTCGATTCGTCGAAAGTCACCTGGGTGGTCGATGACGAGGAGCACGTCACGACGCTCAAGCTGCCCCCGAATGTGGTGCATGCGCCGCAAGGCAAATCACTGCAGAGTATGATGAAGGCGGGCGAGATCCAGGCGGGATTTACCGGGCCTGCCGGCGTCGGTCGCGCCGGTCCGCCGATTAGCGGCTGGGATAAAGCCAGCGAGGCCGCTGCCGCGGCGGATATCTATCCAGAATTGATCGCCAATGTCGAACAGGTCGAGGCCGATTGGTTCCGGCGCAGCGGCATCTACCCGATCCACGGCCTGATTGTGGTGAAGGACGAGCACATCAAACGCTATCCATGGCTGGCGCGGTCGTTGATGAATGCCTTCGCGGCGGCGAAAAAACCTTATCTCGAGAAGCTCAAGCGCGACCCCGGCAATAGCCCGGAAGACAAGCGCTACCGCCATTTCTTGTCGCTGATGAGCGATCCGCTGCCCTACGGCATGGCGGCGAACCGTCCCAGCATCGAGGCCCTCGTCACCTATAGCCTGCAGCAGAAGCTCATACCGTCACGTCCGCAACTCGATCAGGTGTTTGTCGAGATCGAAAGTGCTCTGTAAAGCCTAAACGCGAGTGAACGCACATGCCCGTCATCGACATACATCCGCACATCGTCTCGCCTGATACGAAACGTTATCCGTTGGCCCCCCTCGGCGGCACCCAATCCACTTGGTCGAGCGAGCGGCCGACCACCTATCAAACCTTGCTCGGGGCCATGGATGACGTCGGCATCGATAAGGCGGCGATCGTGCATTCATCGACGGCCTATGGGTACGACAACAGCTATGTAGCGGCTGCGGTTGCGGCGGTCCCGTCGCGCTTCACGGCGGTATGCTCCATCGACGTCATGGCGCCCGATGCCGTGCAGACGTTCGATTACTGGCTGGGCCGCGGCTGCACCGGCATGCGGTTATTCACCACCGGCAGCACCTTGCCAGATCAGGCGACATGGTTTGTCGACCCGAAGACCTATCCGTTCTGGGAGCATGCGGCGGCCAAGAACATCCCGGTCTGCATGCAGATGAAGCAGGAAGGTTTGCCGCTGCTGCGTCAGATCATGGATCGTTTCCCCAAAGTCACGATGATCCTCGATCACTTGGCGCGCGCGCCGTTTGAAGACGGCCCCC
>VAZQ01000684.1 GCA_005883115.1 Alphaproteobacteria bacterium
ATCTCGGCACGGGCCGACGCGGTCGAGCTGATTTCACGAAGATCGCACAACAGTGTTGCAACGCGTATCCGTTGCCCGGCGCAACGTGGGCAATCTCCGGAACGCGCGCGCTAATGCTTCGGCTCAATTGCCGACTCGGACCAGTCAGGGGATCCCGATGCCTCAGCGCGCTGCAAATACGGAGCCAGGGCCGAGCTCCGCATATCCGTTTCCTGCGGGCCTTTGGCGTCGACTAACGGCTCGTCCGTTGGATTTTCAACTCGCCGTGACGATCCTTCAAACAAAGAGTTCTCGTCGATCGACAACGAGCGATGAAAAATATCACGCTCGACCGCGCCACCGTCCTGCAGCTTGACCCGGACGGCACGGATCGTGCCCTTGACGCGGCCGCAAACTGTGACGTCCTGCGCAATGACGCTGCCCTCAACCTGTGCGCCCTCGCTGATCAGGAGATCCGAGGCGCGCAACTCGCCTTGGATTCGGAAGACCTGCGCTGGACCATCGCATTCGATGTTGCCGACGATCGACATTCCGGAGCCAATACAAGAGCGTGGCACCGCATCCGTAGTCGGCTCCCGCCTGGGCGGAGGCTGTTCGACGACCGAGTATTGCTGTTGCACGGTCCTCCCCACGACTTCGGCCACATTTGTCGCCGCGTTCTGATCCTTCTCCGGTGCTTTGCTCTTGAACACGTCAACCTCCATTTCGCTCCGGCGTTCACTGGCGGAAAGGCCAAAGCTTCTGCTCGCCATTGGACGCGAGACTGACCTAAAGTCTTCTACTCCCCGCGGAGGACCCTCAGGTTAGAGCGCCATTTGAGAATAGGACTGCGCAAAACAGGGCTGCCACCACGATAGAGCAGACGATTGCGAGCCATTCTGTGTACGCGGCCGTATCAGGGATTTGACTTTCCAACGATTCGCGCATTTGCTGCTCCCTGTGTCCTGTCCTGTTTTGTGAAGAAAAATTCGGACAATTGTGGAGCAGCAAGACGCGAGCTTCTAAAAAGTCGTCCAGTGTAGTATTTCGGTCACAGAACAGATCGGGAGCGTGCCGCGTCCGAAAGATACCATTCAGCGTTTACTGAATCCCCAGCCGCGCACCATCGCGACGTGCTTTCGTTGCGTCGCCAGCGACCACGCGGTTTGCCGCGCTGCTGCGAAATCTGACATCGTGGGAATCGCCGAAGTCCAACCAGATGGGTTGGATGTCGAAGACAGTGTAGACGCAGAAAGGAGGCCGCCCGAGAGGGACGGCCTAAACACTTGTTCGCCGTTTCGTTAGCCGATGTAGGCG
>VAZQ01000690.1:0-1808 GCA_005883115.1 Alphaproteobacteria bacterium
ACACAGCCACGATGCAGGGAAGCCTCGCCTATTTCGGTACATACTCGATCAACGAGGCGGACAAAACCATAAGCTTCAAAACCGAAGGCAGCACGTTCCCGAACTCGGAGGGGGAGGTGCTGAAACGAATTATCACCAACCTGACGGCCGATGAATTGATATACACAAATCCTGCAACGACGACCGGTGCGCGGATTGAAGCAGTCTGGAAACGGGTCAAGTAGGCGGAACATGCAACCGCTGCATGACAGCGGATTCCCAAAGCGGTTACCATGTCGGTAGGCAGGTGGGATTCTGGGAGGTTCAAATGCCGATTAGCCGTATGTTCACACTCGTCGCCGTGGTCGCGTTCGCGGCTGCAGTCGGGACCGCATCTTCCGATGCCGCCTGCAGTTCGGAGCTAAAGTTAGCGGCAAACACGGTCCAATCGAAGCCACCTGCGTTGTAGTAGCCAAAAACAGGGCGGCATTACTACTACGCGGACCGGCGTTACTACTAACTCCCGAACGGATCTTCCGATTCTGCGGCGAAAATAAACTCGCCGGTGCACTGCGGGATTTCAATCCAGCCTATGTCGGCTCGGGGTCATCCACCACCGATGCGGTTAAAGCCGCACGGTCTTCCACGTTCGCTTCGCCCCGAAACCGGACATTGCTTCACCTCGACGCATGTCTCGCCATTTCTTGACATAATGACAGCGCAAGTCTTGACATAATGACAGTGCAAGATCTGCGTCTGGAGGTCAGGCGAGATGGCACCGCAACAGCTGCGGCTGTTATACAGCGGGGGCGAACTGAACTGAGGGGAACGGTATGTTCGAAATGACAAATGAGAACTTTGCAAGACTGCTCGATGGTCTAACCATCGCCGTGGGAAATCGGAAGAACCGCATACTCTTCTATCAGTTTCTTGCGGCGGAAATCAGAGCGTTGCACTACTCATATGGAGTCGGAGATACTGAGTCTTATAAAAGGGCTCTAACGTTTTTGGAAAAATGTGAGAGGCTTACGCTTCGCAGTTTGATCCGTAATTCAGCCGAACGCCATGTTGAGGTAACCGTTGACCGTGCCAAGAGGATTTTTTTGCGCGCCTTAGAAAAACTCAATGCCCCATCTGCACTGTCCGCCGATTTGATCGCGAAAGGCACGGAAAACGCGCACTGATGTCCTATGGACCGGACACTATCGATATTGTCCTTCGCGACGGTGCCATTCGGCGTCGGAGTTGGTCTCTATGGCGGCTCGTGCTGGAGTTCGCAACTAACCCCCTGGGGCTGGCAGCGAGGCTGGGTCTGTGACTACGGCTACTACGGATATTTACTAAGGCAGGCGTGAATCTGACCTCGGGCCAGGGCGAGCGCTTTGCAGGCCGCCGCGTTGGGAGTGTGCCTGTTGGCTGACGCACTCCCGTGCCAGTCGCGCCTTTCGCATCGCGGCCATCTGAGTAGTCTCCGGCCAACGAGGGCGCGTGCATGCCCAAGGAGATCGACATGATCCAAGTTCGCCAGACTGCTGAGCAGGATCCTCTGATTTTCGAGGTGGTCGTCCGCGAAGGAAAGGGCGAGGCTCGTCACCAGGTCACCATGTCGCGAGAGACGTGCGCAAGGCTGACCTCGGGCAAGCATACGCTGGAGCGTTGTCTCGAGGCGGCCTTCCAGTTCTTGCTCGATCGGGAGCCGAAGGAATCAATCCTCCGACGATTCGACGTGACGGAGATCTCGCGCTACCTCCCGGAGTTCGAACGAGAGATGCTCCGTTACCTGTCGCAGCTCTAATCAAAAATCATCTGCGCTTCTGCCTTCCGCAAGC
>VAZQ01000690.1:1909-3006 GCA_005883115.1 Alphaproteobacteria bacterium
GGACCGGTCCACCGCGAGGTGGTGCGGCGGTGCCTACCGCATGTTCCGCTCATTGCTATGATTTTCCAAGCAGCTGAGAAATTTCTTGAGCTTCGCGAAGCAGGAGCTTTCCGAATTTGGCGACCTGCGAAGGTCCAAGGCGCGCGCTCGGTCCGAAGACGCTGAGTGAGCCTGCGACCCGACCCGTCCCGTCGAAGAACGGCGCCGACACCGCCACCGCACCCTCGATCAGCTCTTCCTTGCTGATCGCAAAACCGCGCTCTTTGATCAGGGCGAGCTCGCGCGCGTATTTCCTGGGCGCGAAATCGACCTTGGGGAGCGGAGGGGACATGTAAGCCAGGATCACCTTCCCGCTGGCACCCACTGTGAGCCGTTCGCGATAGCCTACGCCGCGCCGGAAGCTGAGAGCCTGATTGCTCGGCAGCTCGGCGATGCACAGCCGAAACGCACCTTCCGGGACAAACAACGCGACCGTCTCGCCGGTCTCATCCCTGAGCCTCCGCATCATTAGCTCCGCCGCCGTGCTGAGGTCGAGGCCTGCGGTCCAGACGTGGGAGAGCTGTGCGATGGCTGGCCCGAGCCGGAACCGCTGCGGATCGCCCAATGCGGTCAGGAACCGCTTGCGTTGCAAGGTGCGCAGCAGTCGGTAGAGCGTCGGCCGGCTGAGGTCGACGCGGCGGAGCAGCTCGCTCACCGTCAACGCGTCGTCATGCGGCTGGAAAGCGAGCAAGATGTCGAGCGCGCGGTCGACGGCGCGGACGCTGTCTCCGGCCTTCTCGTCGTGTGCCTGGTCCTCGTGATCGGCGCTTCTACGCTCGGCCAAAGCCCCGGTCTCCTACCGTTGACAGCTGTCTCGCCTAGTCCGTATAATGGATTATATTATCACCAGATGGACAAGATCAAGAAAAGGTTGCGCCGCGATGAAGAAGGAGATGGCCGAAACCCTCGTGCGCGCCGGTCCCGGCACGCCGATGGGCAACCTGATGCGCCGCTACTGGGTGCCAATCCTGCTCTCGAGCGAGGTCGCCGAGCCTGACGGTCCGCCGGTGCGTGCGCAAATTCTTAGCGAGAAGTTGCTCGCTTTTCGCAACACAGAG
>VAZQ01000281.1:0-1399 GCA_005883115.1 Alphaproteobacteria bacterium
TGGCCGCGACCGGCCACATCGCCGATCGCATAGACGCGGCGGTTCGACGTCTTGAGGCCCTTGTCGACGACGATGCCGTTGCCGTCGCAAGCGATGCCGGCGCGTTCGAGCGCAAGGCCGTCGACGTTCGGCTTGCGGCCGGTCGCGATGAGGAGATGGCTGCCCTCGATCGCCTCGCCGCCATCGCCAAGGACGACCTTGATCTTTGCGCCCGCGCGTTCGACGCGGGCGACTGCGACGTTGCTGCAAACGACGACGCCCTCGCGCGCGAGCGCATCGAGCACGATCGCCGCGCATTCGGCGTCTTCGCGCGCGAGCGGCTGCGCTGCTTCCAGCACCGTGACCGCGCTCCCGAGCCGGCGAAAGGCTTGCGCGAGCTCGAGCCCGATCGCGCCGGCGCCGATAACGATAAGGTGTTCCGGCCGCGTGGCGAGATTGAACACGCTCTCGTTGGTGAGATAGGGCACCGCGTCGAGGCCGGCGATGGGCGGGAGCGAAGGCGAGGAGCCGGTGGCGATGACGAAGCGCCGTGCCGCGATCTCGATGCCGTCCCCGACAGCGACGGTATCGCGATCCTTGAAGCAGGCTGCGCCTTCGATGACCCGCACGCCGAGCCCGTTGAAGCGCTCCTTCGAATCATTCGGCGCGATCGCCGCGATGACACCGTGCACGTGGCGGTGGACCTTGCCGAAATCGATCTCCGCCGCTGGCGCCGACACGCCGAATGCGCCCGCATCCCTAATGGCGCGGGCGCGCTTGCCCGCGGCGATCAGCGATTTCGAGGGGACGCAGCCGGTATTGAGGCATTCGCCGCCCATCTTGCCCTTCTCGATGAGCACCACCGGCACACCGAAGACGGCGGCGGCGGCGGCAACCGAAAGCCCGCCGGAGCCCGCGCCAACGACACAGATGTCGGGTGTTAAGCGCTCCGCCATGCCTTGACCTCAATCACGAACGCATGACTCCCGTGCGCGCGCGCAGGCGCTTCACCAAGACGGGAACGAGCGCCAGCACGCCGAGCGCGGTAAGCGCGCCGATGAGCTCCGGTGTGAGCGCCGCGTTGACGTGAAATTCGAGCCGGCAATCGGAGCGCGCCGCCGCCAAGCAGGATCGGTAGGCAGCTTGCTGCGCGGCGATCACGCTGTCGAGCCCGGCGCCGACGAAAGCAAATACGAAGGTCGCAGGAATGACGCCGAGCGCGGTCGCCGCCGCGAACGTCGCGAGCCGCACGCCGGCGAGCGCCGGAACGAGGTTGACCATCCAGAATGGAAAGATCGGCACCAGACGCAGAAACAAGAGGTAGCTGAAGGCGTCAGCGCGAAAACCTACAGCCAATCGTTCGGCTACCGGACCTGCGCGGCGCACGAGGTACTCGCCGATCGCACTCCTGGCGATCAGG
>VAZQ01000281.1:1415-8985 GCA_005883115.1 Alphaproteobacteria bacterium
CCGAGAAGCGCACCGAAGAGAACTCCGCCGGTGACGGTGAGAAACACACCAACGGGAATCGACAGCGCGACCGCTGCGATATAGAGCGCCATGTAAGCGGCGAGCGCGGGCATTTCGTGCGTGGCGATGAAGTCGCGCAGCGCGTCGTCGTGACGGGCGAGGGTCTCGAACGAGAGCTGGCGGTGCCAACCCATCGCAATCACGACCGCGGACGCAACGGCTATCACGATCAGCGGAACGAGGCGGCACAATGGGAATTTGGAGCTGCCGGCACGCGCGCTTGTGGGTGACGGATCGTTGCCCGCGCTCATGGTCGCTCCAAGCACATGCGATCATCTTAACGGACGAATTAGCATCGAAACGGCGCTTTCACCGCCTTGTGACAGCGCCTCACGTGCTTGTGCCGGGCATGCGGCGGGTCGCATTGACGACGACCGGCAGCCTCCCGTATAAGCCCGCGAGTTTTTGGGCGTGGCGATCCCGCCTTGTTAAAGGCAAGCCCAGGCCGGAGCCTAGCGCCGCGCGGGCAAGCAATATCCAGCGCCAGCGGAGAACAAGTCGTGAAGCGGACCTATCAACCGAGCAACCTGGTGCGCAAGCGCCGCCACGGCTTCCGCGCTCGCGTGGCGACCAAAGGCGGGCGCAGGATCGTTGCCGCGCGCCGCGCGCGCGGACGCAAGCGGCTCAGCGCCTGAACAGCCGCCGCGGCGCGGCTCGCCCATGCAGCGGCTCAGGCATCGCGCCGATTTTTTGGCCGCCGCGAGCGGAGCCAAGGTCCCAACCGCGGCGTTCGTCTTGCAGGCACGCAAGCGAGCCGAGGGCGGTCCGGTCCGCGTCGGCTTCACCGTGTCGCGAAAAATTGGAACCGCCGTCGAGCGCAATCGGGTGCGGCGCCGGCTCAAAGAAGTCGTGAGGCTATCGGCCGCAACTGGTCTTTCCTGCGGCCATGATTATGTGCTGATCGGACGGCGCGCGGCACTATCGCTGCCGTTCGAGCAAATGACGCAGGATTTTCAGCGCGCGCTGCGGCGAGTTTCGTGATGAGCGACCAAAAGAACACAATACTCGCCATCGTGCTCTCCGCGCTCGTCCTGATCGGGTGGCAGTTCTATTTCGGCCTCCCGCAGATGGACAAGCAGAAGCAGATCCAGCAGCAGCAGGCGCAAGAACGTTCGCAGCAGCCGCCCCCCACCCCCCAGCAACCCGGTACGACGGCGCCACAAACCCCAGCGGCACCGGGAACGGCCCCGCAAGCGCCAACTCAACCGGGCACCGTGGCGCAGCCCATGAGCCGGGACGCCGCGCTCGCACTCTCCCCGCGCGTGCGCATCGAGACGCCGAGCCTCTCCGGCTCGATCGCGCTCAAGGGCGGCCGCATCGACGACCTTTCGCTTGTCAGATATCGCGAAACGGTGGATCCGAGCTCGCCGCCGATCGTGCTGCTCGCGCCCTCGGGCAGCCCGCATCCGTTTTATGCCGAATTCGGCTGGTCGCCAGCCGGCGGCGCGCCGCTGAAGCTGCCGAACGCGGACACGATGTGGCAGCAGGAGGGCTCGGGCGCGCTTGGAGTGGGCCGGCCGGTGCCGCTCGTCTACGACAACGGCGAGGGGCTTTTATTCCGGCGCACCATCGCGGTCGACGAGAACTATCTCTTTACGCTCAAGGACGAGGTCATCAACAAGGGCGCGACGCCGGTCACGCTCTATCCCTTTGCGCTCATCTCTCGGCACGGGACACCGCAGACGCTCGGCTACTACATCCTGCACGAGGGCCTGATCGGAGTTTTCGGCGACAAGGGTTTGCAGGAGGAGACCTACGCCAACATCGAAAAGCAGAAGGAGCTTTCATTCGCCGCAACGAATGTGTGGCTCGGCATCACCGATAAATATTGGGCCGCGACGCTTCTCCCCGACACCAGCACCCAGGTCAACGCGAAATTTTCGACCGGCACCATCGGCAACAACATCAAGACTTATCAAAGCGACTATCTCGGCCCGGCGCAGACCATCGCGCCGGGCGGCGCCGCCGCCGTCGATGGACGGCTGTTCGCCGGCGCCAAGGAGGTATCGATTGTCGACGGGTATAACGACCGGCTGCGCCTCAACAAGTTCGACCGGCTCATCGACTGGGGCTGGTTCTACTTCATCACCAAGCCGCTGTTTTTGGCGATGGACTGGATCTATCGCCACGTCGGAAATTTCGGCCTCGCCATCCTGATCGTCACCGTCATCATCAAGTTCTTCTTCCTCCCGCTCGCCAACAAATCCTACGCCTCGATGGCGAAAATGAAGGCGGTGCAGCCGGAGATGATGGCGATCCGCGAGCGCTTCGCCGATGACAAGATGAAGCAGCAACAGGCGATGATGGAGCTCTACAAGAAGGAGAAGATCAACCCGATCGCCGGCTGCCTGCCGATCGTCATTCAGATCCCGGTCTTCTTCGCGCTTTACAAAGTGCTGTTCGTCACCATCGAGATGCGGCACGCGCCGTTCTTCGGCTGGATCAGGGACCTCGCCGCGCCCGATCCGACCACCGTGTTCAATCTGTTCGGGCTCATTGCCTGGGACCCCTCGCACGTTCCGCTGATCGGCCCGTTCCTCCTGCTCGGCGCATGGCCGCTCATCATGGGCGTGACCATGTGGTTCCAGATGAAGCTCAACCCGCCGCCGCCCGACCCGACCCAGGCGATGATCTTCAACTACATGCCGATCATCTTCACCTTCATGCTGGCGAGTTTTCCGGCTGGGCTGGTGATCTATTGGGCCTGGAACAATACGTTGTCGGTGGCCCAGCAGAGCTTCATCATGCACAGGCACGGCGCCAAGATCGAGCTGTGGGATAATCTCAAGACGACATTCGCCAAGAAGAAGCCGCAGGGGTGAACGTCACGCGTCCGTTCACCTCTGCGGAAATCGAGGCCGGCCGCAAGCTGTTCGCGGGCGATTGGCAGTTCGCGGCCGCCGCGGGCTCGCTCGAGGCGCTGCCGGTTATGCGCGGCATCGAGATCGCCGTTGCCGGCCGCTCCAATGTCGGCAAATCGAGCCTGATCAATGCCCTGACCGGCCGGCGCGCGCTGGCGCGCATCTCGCACACGCCTGGGCGCACCCAAGAGCTGATCTTCTTCAGCGGCCCGTCGCGGCTCACGCTCGTCGACATGCCGGGATATGGCTATGCGGCCGCCGCGAAGACGAAGATCAAGGCCTGGACTGAACTCATCCATGCCTTTCTGTTCGGGCGGACGAATTTGGCCCGGGTCTATCTTCTTGTCGACGCGCGCCACGGGCTCAAGCCCACCGACGCCGAAGTGCTCGAGAGTTTGGATAAGGCGGCGGTCAACTACCAGATCGTGCTCACGAAGGCAGACGCGGCCAGGGACGCAGACGTTGCGGCGCGCGTGAGCGCGACCAAAGCAGCGCTCGCCGAGCACCCTGCGGCTCATCCGGAGTTGCTCGTCACCTCCGCGCGCAGCGGCAGCGGCATTCCCGAGCTGCGCGCCGCCATGGCGCGGCTCATCAAAGAGCGCGGCGGAGGCTAGGTCGGATATTACATTCTGCGCTTTGCTAATCAGCCCAGGCTCGCTAAAAGGCGCAGCGAGATTGCTGTCCACGGCGCGACCGCCGGATTGCCGGAAAAAATCCGCGATGAACATTTCGCCCCACGATATCGCTCGTGTGCTGTCGGAAGCGCTGCCGCACATGCAGCGCTACGACCAGGAGACCGTGGTCGTGAAATACGGCGGCCACGCCATGGGCGAGGAGGACATGGCGAAGAGCTTCGCCCGCGACATCGTGCTGATGGAACAGACCGCCATCAATCCCGTGGTCGTGCACGGCGGGGGGCCGCAGATCGGCGAGATGCTCAAGCGCCTCGGCATCAAGTCGGAATTCGCCGGCGGACTGCGCATCACCGACGCCGCCACCATCGAGATCGTCGAAATGGTGCTTGCCGGTTCCATCAACAAACAGCTAGTCGGCTTCATCAACGAGGCCGGCGGCAAAGCGATCGGATTGACCGGCAAAGATGGCAATATGGTGCTGGCGCGCAAGGTGAATCGCGCTGTCGTGGACGCAGGCTCCAACATCGAGCGAATCGTCGACCTCGGCTTCGTCGGGGAGCCCGACAAGATCGACACCACCGTGCTCACGCAGATCCTCGGCCGCGAACTCATTCCGGTGCTGGCCCCGCTCGCGGCTTCCGCCCAAGGCGGAACCTACAACGTCAATGCCGATACCTTTGCCGGCGCCATCGCAGGCGCGCTCAAGGCCAAGCGGCTGCTCTTGTTGACCGACGTTCCGGGCGTGCTCGACAAGTCCAACAAATTGATCAAGCAGCTCTCGCCCGACGACGCGCGCGAACTGATCGCCGACGGCACCATATCGGGCGGCATGATTCCCAAGGTCGAGACCTGCATCTATGCGCTCGACGCGGGCGTCGAGGGCGTGGTCATTCTGGACGGCAAAGTGCCGCACGCGGTGTTGCTCGAGCTTCTCACCGATCACGGCGCCGGCACCTTGATGATGCGCTGACTCTTCGCGCCCGCGATGGGCTTCCTTCCCCGCGCAGTGCACGGAACGCCTGTCAGACCCGTGTAAGGTCTCGGCCGGGGCAATCCTGAACAAACTGTCATCGAATCTACGACGTGCGCGGCGAACCCGCACGCCCGCTCGGACGTTTACTGTCACGACGGACTCGGGAGAGTGCCATGTTCCAATCGAGCACGCGCATCGCGGCAATTTTCATCGTCTGCGCTGCAACGGCAACGACCGCCGCTGCGCAACCGCACAAGGGCGGAGGAGGAGGCGGCGGAGGAGGAGGTGCCCCGGCCCCGCATGCCGCACCCGCCGCTCCCGCGCCGCACGCGGCACCTGCGCCGCACCCAGCACCGGCTCCTCACGTCGCGGCACCAGCGCCCCGCGCTGCGGCCGCCCCCCATGCCGCGCCCGCACCGCATGTCGCGGCGCCCCGCGCGGCGCCAACCCCGCACGCTGCACCGCACATTGCCGCGCCGCGCCAGGCGGCCCCGTCCGCGCCGCGCGCAGCGCAAGCGCCTCGTACTGCGCCGCAGCGGCTCGCGCGTCCTTCCGGCGGCCCAGCTTCGGCCATGGCGCGCCACGCGCCGACGGCGCGGACCTCTCCCGCGCAGCAGCCGCAAGCGAGCGCCCGCACTGCCGGCGGCCGTGCCGGTGCGAAAGTGGCCCAACCGAGTCAGCGGCAAAATCTGTCGCGGCAACCCGCTCCGGGCGGCGCCGGCGCAGTTGCGCCGTCCGCGCGCGCTTCCCGCAACGCCGCTCCACAACAAGCTGCCCCACAACAAAACGCGGCTCCACAACAAAACGTGGCGCCGCAACAGCGCGGGATTCAGCAGAACCAGGCGGCGCGCGCCGCTCCACAGCAAAGCGGAGCTGCACAACAAGGCGTGATTCCGCAAAATCAGGTGACCCGCGCCGTTCCGCCATCTGCAACGCGCGCGCGGGCTGCCAGTGATCCGCGCGCCTTCTCCGGCGGCGTGCTGCGCAACCAGGCTTTTGCCGGCCTGGCCGCGACCCGCGACCCCAGCGCGCGCACGCTTGCAACGTCGACCTTCCAGGGCCGCTTCTTCGATCCGCAATGGCGGCGCCGTTTTGCCCGCCCGATCGTGATCGGCTGGGTCGGCCCGCTGTTCTGGCCTTATGCCTACGACGACTTCGTGGACTACACCTTCTATCCGTATGCGTATGACACGTTCTGGCCCTATGCCTACGATGACTTCTACGACGGCATGTTCGGCGCCTATGCGTCGGGCTATGGCGGCACCTATGCCTCGGTCGGACCGTCGAACGGATACGGCGCCGATTACGGCGGCAATTACCGTGGCGGCCGCAATAATCGCGGCGGCTCGAGCGGCAGAGCCTTCGCAGCCGGCCGAAGCGTGGAAGCCGACCTGTGCAGCGGTCAGACCTCCGGGCTGACGGATTGGCCGATCGAGCGGATCGCGCAGACGGTCGAGCCGAACGACGCCCAGCGCGCTATCCTCGACGAACTCAAAGGCGCAACCGCCCAGGCGCTCGACCAGGTCAAGGCGGCGTGCCCGACGGCGCTGCCGAGCACGCCGACCGGCCGGATCGAGGCCATGCGCCAACGGCTCGGGGCGATGCTGGCGGCGGTGCGCACCGTGCGGCCCGTCCTCGAGAAATTTTTCGACTCGCTCAACGACGAGCAGAAGGCGCGCTTCAACGCGCTCAGCCCCGACAATCCCGATCAGCAGCAGGCGCAACGCGATCTGACGCAAGTCTGCGGCGCGCGCGCCTCCGGGATTGCCGCCTTGCCGTTGGAGCGCATCGAACGAGCGGTGCGGCCCGACGATGCGCAGCGCAGCGCGCTGAATGACCTGCAGAACGCCACCGCTGAGGCTTCCAATCTGTTGAGCTCGGACTGCCCGACCTACCGCGCGCTCACGCCGGTTGGCCGTCTGCAAGCGATGGAGCAACGGCTCGACGCCATGCTGCACGCGGTGCAAACCGTGCAGCCCGCGCTCGAGAAGTTTTATGCATCGCTTGGCGACGAGCAGAAGGAGCGGTTCAATCGACTCAGCCCCGCGCAGGGCTGACACGGCGACCTCATATCCAGATTGTGATCGCCATGGCCGGGGCTCGTCCCGGCCATGACCCGTCTTTTTGCTGATGATCCGTCGGGGTTGCTTATTACTCCGCCGCGAGGCGTACTTCGGGAGCGGCCGAACGCACGTCCGCGTCGACGTGGTTCTCATACTTCACGAAGTTCTCCTGAAACATGCGCACCAGCTTGCGCGCGGTTTCGTCGAATGCCGCTTTGTCCTTCCAGGTTTTCATCGGATAGAGGAGGTGCGGCTCGACTCCCGACACCGAGGTTGGCACCACGAAGCCGAAATATGGATCGGTGCGGAAGCTCACTTCCTTGAGGGAACCGTCGAGCGCGCCGGTGACGAGTGCGCGCGTCGCCTTGATCGGCATGCGGCGCCCGACTCCGTAGATGCCGCCGGTCCAGCCCGAGTTGACGAGTCCACCTTGTGCCGGGAAATGTAATCGCGAAGCAGATTGCCGTATTCAGCCGGCGGGCGCGGCAGAAATGGCGCGGCGAAACAGGTCGAGAATTCGGGCTCCACTCCGACCAGACCCTTCTCGGTACCGGCGACCTTCGCGGTGTAGCCGGAGAGGAAGTGATACATCGCCTGCGCGGGGGTGAGCTTGGCGATCGGCGGCATCACGCCGAAGGCGTCGGCGGTCAGGAAGATGATGTTCTTCGGGTGACCGGCGCGCCCGCTGCGTGAGGCGTGCGGCATGAATTCGAGCGGATACGCCGAGCGCGTGTTCTCGGTCTTGGACTCGTCGGCAAAGTCGGGGATCCGCGTCTGTGGATCGAAAACCACGTTCTCGAGCACCGCGCCGAAGCGGTTGGTTGCAGCGTAAATCTCGGGCTCAGCCTCCTGCGAGAGCTTGATGCACTTGGCGTAACAGCCACCCTCGAAATTGAAGACGCCATCCGGTCCCCAGCCATGCTCGTCGTCGCCGATGAGAACGCGATTGGGATCGGCCGAAAGCGTGGTCTTGCCGGT
>VAZQ01000282.1 GCA_005883115.1 Alphaproteobacteria bacterium
ATGAAAATGCCGGTCGTGATCAGGACGTGCAGGATGTATTGGTCCTGCAGCCACAATGGAATGGTGAGGAGAACGACGAGCCAGATCGCCGGCAGCGCGCGTTTCATCCAACGCGCTCCGCCCGCGCGAACAGCCCGGTCGGCTTGAACAGCAATACTATGATGATGATCAGGAAGCCCATCGCGTCGCGGTATCCCGAGGAGATATAGCCGGCGCCAATCTCCTCGACGAAGGCGAGGATGAATCCGCCGAGGGTCGCGCCGGTGATATTGCCGAGGCCGACGATCGCGAACGCCTTGAGCGAGGCGAGGTCGCCCATGGTCGGGGTGACGAGAAAAACCGGACCGAGCAGAGCACCCGCCGCGGCCGCGAGCGCGGAGCCGATGGCGAAGGTCGCGGTGAAGATGCCTTTGATATTGACCCCCATCAAGGCTGCCGTATCGGCATCCTGGAACGTCGCGCGCATCGCCTTGCCGAGCTTGGTGCGATGGATGAGCACATAAGTCGTCACGATCAAGAGCAGCGCGGCAGCGAGCACGAACACCCGCAGCCATGATATCGACACCGGTCCGATCACCAGCGGAGCGTCGGAAAAGGGTGTGACGATCGCCTTCGCCACCCCGCCCCAGATGAGGAGTTCGGTGTTCTGCATCACGATCCAGGCGCCGATCATCACCAGCATCACGGTATCGATATCGGCGCCGCGCATCGGCCTCAGCAGCACGAGCTCGATCACCGCGCCGAGCAGCGCGCCGGCGATAATCGCAACGACAAGGCCGAGGAAGAAATTAATCCCGAGCGCGGCGACGACGAGATACACCGTATAAGCGCCGAACGCGTAGAGCTCGCCATGGGCGAAATTCACCACGCGCATGATGCCGAAGATCAGCGTCAGCCCGATCCCGAGCAGGGCGTAGGTGCCGCCGAGCATGACGGCATTGAGGAGATGTTGGAGGAATTGGTCCACGCGCCCCTCAGGGATCGGGCCGAGCAAGCACCGCGGTCCCCGCGCAGGCGGCGGGGACCCATATTGCAGAGGCGGTGATTTCCCCGCTTGCGCAGGGACGGCAGTGGATCGAGTTTATCAAACGCTCGGGAGGACGACTTTGCCGTTCTCGATCTTGATGAGATAGATGCCCGGATTGCTTTGACCGCTTTCCTGGCCCGCTGGACCTGCCTTCTCGAACTTGATCTTTCCGTTCATCCCACTCAGTTCGATTTGCCAGAATGCCGCGCGGATCGCTTCCGGGTCGGCCTTGCCCGCCTTCGCGATCGCCGCCGCAATGGTGCGGATGCCGTCATAGCCGCGGAAGCTCTCGGTCAGCCCGGCGAACGGGTAACCGCGTTTGTTCCATTCCGCGACGAAGGCCTTTGCCATGGGCGGATCGGCAGAGACATTCGGATTCCAGGGCGTGAAGAAGGTGATGTGGGTCGTATCGTTTGCCGCCGCGCCGGCCTGCTCGATCAACTGATCGGGGTTCTGCGAGCCGCCGGTGGTGATGATTCGCTTCTTCAGACCCAAGGCCGCCGCCTGCTTGAAGATCAGCGTGAGCTGCTCGACCGCAGTGGTGATGATGAGGGTGTCCGCATCGGAGGCTTTTATTTTGGCGAGCTGTGCGCTCATGTCCTGCGCCGGCGGATCCATGGTCTCGACCAGGCCCACCCGGATGTTGTGCTCCTTGAACATCTTGCCGAAGTCTTCGGCGGCGCCGCGGCCCCAATCGTTGTTCACCACGAGGAAGTCGGCCTTGCCGATCTTGAGCTTGTCGACGATCTTGGCGAATGCGACCGCCTCGACCGCCGACGGCGGCGAAATACGGAAGATATAAGGGTTCCCAGACGTGGTGATCTTGCCGGCCGAGGAGGTCTCGACCAGCATCGGTACCTTGTATTCCATCAGCTTCGGCATGATCGCGAGGGTGAAGCCGGAGCCCCATGCGCCCATGATCACCGGGACCTTGTCGCGCACGATCAGCTTCTCGGCGACGGCGGCCGCTTCGGTCGGGTTACTCTTGTTGTCCTCGATCACAAGCTCCAATTTTTTCCCGAGGACGCCGCCTTTGCCGTTGATCTCGTCCGCCGCGATCTTGGCGCCGTTGGCGACGTAATTTCCCGAGGCCGCAAACGCCCCGGTCAGCGGCTGAATGACCCCGACCTTGATACTTTCTTGCGCGGCTGCAGCCGCAACGCCGGCAGCAAGGGCGACTGCCGCAAGGGTTGCCGTGCCTGCAAATTGCTTCATCTCTCTCCTCCGTGATGCGAACCGCGCCGGACGGCGCTCACGTAAGTATAGCATGGTCTCCTCCTATCGAACCACATGCAGGACGTGATGCGGCACTTGTCTTGCCTCGCGCCGCGAAGCGGGGTGAGGGTTTCTTGCCATCATGGCGGTAAGGTACCCAGCGCGTTATTTCGTCTTGAGGCGCGGAATGATCTCGCCCGCGATGAGCTCGATCTGCTCCCTTTCATATTTGTAGGGCACGAAGATGATCTTCTGCGTTCCCACCGCCACGTGCGCCTTGAGCTGCTCGACGCATTCGTCGACCGTCCCCATGATGGCGCTGTCCTTCGTCGATTCGCTCCAAGACGCGAAATCCCATTCCTTGGTGAGCCACTCCATCATGGAACTCTCGACGGCTTGCCGGGATTTGCCGATGAAGATCGGCAGCTGGGAAGCATTGAGGAGGCTATCCGGGTCCTTTCCCGCCTCCTTCGCAAAGCTGCGGATCTTGTTCCATGACTTGGCAAAACTGTCCGGCCGGTAGAAATAAGTGAGCCAGCCGTCGCCGCTCACCGCCGCGCGCTTGAGGACGCGATCGACATAGCCGCCGATCAGGATCGGCGGATACGGTTTCTGCGCCGGCTTCGGATACATGACTCCAGCCGGGATATCGTAGCGGGAAAATTTGCCGCTGACCGTGTGCTCGGTCCAGAAGCGTTTGAGGATGTCGAGACTCTCGTCCATGATCTTGCCGCGCTGCTCGAACGGCACGCCGATTGCGTTGAATTCGCGGCGGTACCAGCCCGAGGCCATGCCCATCAGCAGACGGCCATCCGAGAGCAGATCCATGCATGCGAGCTGCTTGGCAAGAATCACCGGGTTGCGCATCGGCAGCACGAGGATGCCGGTGCCGAGTTTTATCTTGCTCGTGCGGGCGGCAATTGCGGTGAGCAGCGTCAAGGATTCGATGATCGGAAAATTCGGGTCGACGCCGAGCAGGATATGATCCCACACCCAAAGCGAGTCGAAGCCGAGCTGTTCCATCCGCACGCCATATTCGACCAACGCCTTGACGTCCGGCATCTTTGGGTAGGCGGTGAAATTAGGCACCGCGATGCCGAATGTCCGATCCAAACGCGCCATTGCGAACTCCTCTGGTGCCACGTCGCGGTCACTAGGCCGTGTAGAGCCGGTCCGGATCGAGCTCGCGCACGAGCTCGAGCTCCTGATCGGTGGGCGGCTCGGTCACGCCCAGATGCGGAGCGAAGTCGAGGGCAAATCCGGTGTTGTCCTGAAGCCGTTCCCGAGTGACGCCCGGATTGAGCGAGATCACCTGCATGCGCCGTTTCTCGTCCTCGAAGCCGAACACCGCCAGATCCGTCACCACACGAAACGTGCCGCCGGCGAGCAAACCGCTCTTACGCCGCGTGTCGCGGCCATGCAGGTATCCGGGGCTGGTGATGAAATCGACCTGCTCGACGAAGCGGCGCTTCTCGTGCTTCATCGCCACGATCATCTGCGCGAGAGAAGCGATGTCGTTGCCGCCGCCAGTTCCCGGCAGGCGGGTCTTGGGGCGCAACGGATCGCCGATGAAAGAGCTATTCAAATTGCCGTACTGATCGACCTGGGCGCCGCTCATGAATCCGACGTCGACGTAGCCGCGCTGGAGTAGCAACAGCACTTCGGCGCTGCCGAGCACCATATTGGCGCGCTTGGTGCAGCGCTGGTCATTGGTCGAAGGCGGCAGCTTGCCGGGCTCTATGAACGCGCCGATCACCCCGCCTTCGAATAGAATTGTCAGCCCGGGGCAACGCAGCCGCTGCGCAAGCGTCGCAGCCAAGAGCGGGATGCCGACGCCTGCGAATACCACCTGGCCGTCGCTGAGCTGCCGAGCGCTCAGGATGGTGAGCAGCTCCGCGGCGGTGTAGTTGCGCTTCTCAAGCATCGTAGATGCTCTCCCCGGCGCGCGCCGCCTCGAGCAATTCCTCGATCCCGAGCAAGGCGAGAAACTCGCTCCACGATTTCGGCCCATGCACGAAGCGGTCCATGTATTGCTGCATGCCTTTGACGGGGTCGCCGTTCACGAGCGCCACGTAATACTCCATGTGGCGCAACATCGGCTCATAGACGCCGTAGCATTCATGCGGCGCGCACCCGAACGGCAATTCGACCACGGCATCCACGGCAAAGAACGGTATCTTCGTCTGGTCTGGTGCGCGGCGGATCTGATCGTTAGAGACGATCCGCTCGGTTGTCAGGATCACCTTATTGGCGGCCATCGCCAAATCGATGTCCATGAATTGAAGCCCGTCGATTTGCGCATTGCCGTAGGCGTCGCAGCGCTGGACGTGAATCAACGCGACGTCAGGATTAAGCGCGGGAACGAGCAGCAGCTTCTCGCCGGTAAACGGGCAGTCGATCTCGATCGCCTCCGGACGTTGCTTTTGCACATCCGACCCCAGCATCGATCGAATGGGCATGAAGGGAACGCCCATGGCGCCGGCACGAAATCGCATGCCCATGGCCATGTGGCTCCACTCGTCGTATCGCACATTTCCGGTCTCGACGTAGTGGCGCATTACTTTCGAGACCCCCCACAGAATTCCCTGGCTGAACCAGCTCGTCACGACGCGATCGCAGATACCGCCTGCCAACAGCAGGTCGCCGTCGCTCGACATGATGCTGCGCGAGCAGCTCAATCGCTTTCGACCGGCACGGATCAGCGCCCAAATCATGCCCATGGGGGTGCGCGACATGGTGCTGCCGCCGATCCCGACCAAATCCCCGTCGCGCACGAACGAGGTCGCCTCCTCGAGCGAGACGACCTTGTCGCGCAAGCTCCGGTCGCGGCGCAGTAATTCTTGGCGCAGCTCGAGATAGCCGTGCGTGTCGATCGATTTGCCTTCGGTCTCCACCATGGCGTCAGCGAGCGCGCGCGGCGCCGACCTCCGCGTTGAAATCCTCGATCAAGCAATCCCAGCTCGGGATGCTGTCCACGAGGCCGCGCCAGAACTGCTGGTCTCTGCGCTGTTCGAAATCGTCGATCGTCACGCCCTGCTGCTCCACCCAGGTGAAGTACCCGAGATTGAAGATACGCTTGCGATCGACATGAGTCAGCTCGAGGACGTGATCGTCCACGATACCTTCCAAATGGCGGCTGAAGATCTCGCCGGCATTGACCTCATCGAATCCGTCCCGATACCGGCGCGCCAGAAATCGCTGTCGTTCGCTGGCGTAGAGCAGCGCGCTATCGGTCGCCACTGTCATGACCACATCGTCAGCGCCGAAATCAAGATGCTTGGCGACCTTTATCGCGGCGACGATATTCGCGAGCCCGGAAATGCCGATATCGTCGAAGGTTCTCACCACGTCCGGGTCGATCTTGCGGCGTCCGGCCAAGTAGCTGCGCCCGAGATTGCCGCCGAACAACAGATTGAGAGAGTCGCTGGCCAGATCCGATACGCCGACGACGATGTCGGTATTCATGACGTTGTGGATCAGGGGAATATGCTTGTCACCGATGCCCTGGATATTGTGCTCGCCGTAGCCATTGCAAAGCATGGTCGGGCATTCGACCGCTTCGGCAGCGACGATTTTCGTGCCATGCCGCGATTTCAAATAATCGCCGGCCGCGATCGTCCCGGCCGAGCCGGTCGCCGAGACAAAAGCCGCCAGCCGATAGGCCGCGTCGGCGCTTTTGAGATGCAAGAACACGCGATCGAATGCCGCGCCGGTGCAGTAATAATGGATCAAGTAGTTGGCGAATTCGGAAAACTGATTGATGACGACGTTGCGCTCGTCGCGGGCAAGCTCGGCACATTTGTCATAGATTTCCTTGACGTTGCTTTCGGTTCCCGGCGTGCGGATGATGTCGCCGGGATCTGATACCCAGTCCTGCAGCCAATCGAAGCGCTCCCGGCTCATGCCGGCGGGCAACACGGCGACGCCGCGGCAGTTGAGGATGCGCGAAATGGCAATACCGCCACGGCAATAGTTTCCGGTGGATGGCCACACGGCCCTGTCGTGCGCGGGCTCGAACCGGCCTGTCACTAACCGCGGGATCAAGCACGCATAGGCGGCAAGCACTTTGTGCGCTCCGATCAGCGGAAAACGCCGGCCGAGGAGAACTACGATCGGCGCCTTCACGCCGGTGAGCGCCTCCGGCAGGACGACATGGCCGGGCAGCGGCACGCGATCTTTGCGATCCGGGCCGTTGAACCAATGAACCCGCCACAGGTTTCTCGCGTCCGGTTCGTCCGCGCCGACCGATTTGAGGCTCGTTTCGATGGCAGCCGGCATACGCAGCGGATCGGCGAGCTCACTCCAGGTGGGCAGATTCACCTGCGCGATACGCATCGATTGGATGGCGGCGCGGCGCCGCGTGGCGTCGACGATCTCCGGCCGCATCAGGAATGGTTCCGTCATGAGGCCAAGGCGGCTGCGTGAGGCTGCGCGCCAGAACCCGCAACAAACGAGGCGCGATAACGCTCCTGAGAAACAGTCCGGTAAAGCGTGTCGCGCTGGCACGGTGTGCGGCCAAGGGAACGAACGATGCGCTCCATTTCGGCCGGCGCCATCTCTTGTCCGTGAGTCGCGCCGGCGGATCGCGTGATGGTTTCATCCATCAACGTGCCGCCGATATCGTTGGCATCGCTGCGCAGACAGGTCATTACGCCCTCGCGGCCCGTCTTTACCCAAGAAGTCTGAACGTTGGTGATGAGCGGATTGAGCGCGAGGCGCGCGATCGCGTGCATCAGCACCGCCTCGCGGAAAGTGGGGCCGCGCCGGGCGCGGCCCTTGAGATAAATCGGGGCTTCCATATGCACGAAGGGCAGCGGGACGAACTCGGTAAACCCGCCGGTCTCCTGCTGCAGCTCGCGAATGCGCAGAAGGTGTCGCGCCCAATGCTCGTAGTGCTCGACATGGCCGAACATGATGGTCGCGGTGCTGCGCAAGCCGCAGCGATGCGCGGCACGCATTACTTGGAGCCATCGTCCGGTGTCGATCTTGTCGGGGCAGAGCACGGCGCGCACCTCATCGTCGAGGATTTCCGCCGCCCGCGGCTTGCAGCGCGCGCAGAAAAGGCTCGAGCGGGAGCCCAAGCGTCGCGGCGCCTTGATGCACTTCGAGGGGGGAGAAGGCGTGCACGTGGATGCCGGGCGCGGCGCCTTTCACCGCCTGGCAAATCTCAATGTATGTGGCTCCGCTGTAACGCGGATGAATGCCGCCCTGCATGCACACTTCGCTCGCGCCACGCTCCCAGGCCTCGCGCGCGCGGCGCGCGACCTCGGCGAGCGAGAGTTCGTAGGGCCGGCCACGAAGATTCTCGCTCATCTTGCCTTTCGAGAAGGCGCAGAAGCCGCATTTGAAGTAACAGATGTTCGTGTAGTTGATGTTGCGGGTGACCACATACGAGACGGCCTCACCATTGCTGGCCTGCCGCAGTTCGTCGGCGGCCGCGCAGACCGCCGCAAACTCGTCCCCGCGACAGCGAAACAGCCGCACGATGTCGGCTTCACCGAGCGCGACGCCGGCTTGGGCCCTTGCCAGGATCGCGGAGAGTTCATCGCCGATTGCTGGACGGCCGAGCCCAGCAGCACAATCGGGAAGGCAGGCGCGGGCGCCGGGGGACCATGCGTCCGTGCGCGGCCATCCGTCAGCGTCGATGCAGCGAAGCAGCGAAGTCCGCAACGCCGGATCGACCCATTTTTCCGCGCGGCGAGCGAATGCCGGATAGATCGCCAGCCGTTCGACCAGCTGCTTGCCGGCTGCATTTGTGGCGTGTGCGAGCGCGTCCAGAGCGGGCCACGGCGCCTCCGGGTTGACGTGATCCGGCGTGACCGGCGACACGCCGCCCCAATCATTGATGCCTGCATCGATCAAGCGCGACAGCGCGCCCGGATTGAGATTGGGCGGGGCCTGGATGTTCATCGACGGCGCAAACAACAGTCGCGCGATCGCAATTGTCCAGAGATGATCCTCCAGAGAGGGCGCAGGCGAATGGGCCATGCGGGTTCCAGCTTTCGGCCGGAAATTCTGAATGATGACCTCCTGGATATGGCCGTAACGGTCGTTGAGCTCGCGCAAGGCAAGCAGCGCGTCGATCCGCTCGTCGCGCGTTTCGCCGATGCCGATCAGAATGCCCGAGGTGAGCGGCACGCGTTGTTCGCCGGCGGCCTGGATGCTTGCCAGCCGCGCGCGCGGATGCTTATCGGGCGAGCCGTAGTGAGGAGCCCCCGGCTGGCACAGCCGCTCCGAGGCGGATTCGAGCATGAGCCCCTGGGACACGGAGGCGCCGCGCAAGGCGGCCACATCGGCTGGCGCCAGATGGCCCGGGTTGAGATGCGGCAGCAAGCCAGTTTGCTCGTGCACCACTCGCGCAGCCTCCGCGAGATAAGACAAGGTGGTGCGATGTCCGAGGCGCAAAAGCTCATCGGCGGCGCTGCGATAGCGCAGCTCCGGCTGGTCGCCGAGCGTGAACAGGGCTTCCTTGCAGCCTGCCGCCTGACCCGCCCGCGCGATGGCAAGGACTTCGTCGAGCGACAGATAGGCTCGCTCGTTCTTGCGCGGCGGATGGGCAAACGTGCAGTAGTGGCAAACGTCGCGGCAAAGCTTCGTCAGCGGAATAAAGACCTTGCGTGAATAGGAGACGATGGAGCCGTGGGCCGCATCGCGCCGCCGCGCGGCTGCGCGCAGCAACGGGCCAAGCTCGCAATTTACGAGCGCCAGCGCTTCCTCGCGGCTGAGGTTGCGGCCATGCACGAGATCGTCAGACAACATCGCGGGCCTCATCACCGCTGCGCCAGCGGTAGTCCGGTGATGCGAATGCCGGCGCCCTCGACCTTATAGCGCCGATTGATCCCGATGAGGACGGAGGTCAGCGCCTCCGCGGCGGCGGAATTGGCCAGCGGTCCGCCGTCGACGCCGCGCGTTCCCGCCGCATTAGCAAGCTCGATCACGACTGCACGCGCCGCTTGCTCGTCGCCGAACACGAGCACGTCGCAATCGACGGGGCCGCTGGAATGGAGCTTGGCTGCACTGACATTGTGGAACGCGGCTTGGACGCGCGCCGTGCCCGCAAGCAACCGCTGCGCGATCAAGGCGGCGGATCCATCCGGCGGAAGCTTCACCACCGAGACTTTGGGAGGAACGAGCGGCACAACAGCGTCCACCACAATCTTGCCCGCCACCGCTGGCTTGATCTCATCGAGGATCGATTCGTGACTCGCGTAGGGGACTGCGATGATTACGACTTCCGCCGCAGCGGCGGCCGTGCGGTTGTCTTCCCCGGTGACAGTGGCAGAAGGAGCGTCGGCATTCATCTTTTCGGCGGCGGCCTGCGCTTTCTGCTTGGACCGCGAGCCGAGCACGACCGGATAGCCGGCCACCGCCCAACGTTTTGCCAGCGCCGAGCCCAACTCCCCGGTTCCGCCGATGACCGCGATGATGGGATGTGCCAGCAACGATCTCTCCCGCCCTCGCCTCTCCTAAGTGCTTCAAGCAAAACGACGGCGTGCTCCGGGCCTGCTTTAGCAGACTGTTGATTCCGCGCGCTAAGCTCGATCGACGCCGCACCAGTCGCAGATGCTCAGCGCGACGACCTTGATCGCAGTCAAGTAGTCGTTGATGGAAACGTACTCGTCGTTCGCGTGCATGACGGCGGTGGAGCCCGGCCCGAAGATCACGGTTGAAGTATCGGCATAGCGGTTGAGGAAGCGCGTGTCCGCCGCGCCCTGGCGGCCGCTAATCTCCGGATCGCGGCCGGTCACCTGTTTGTAATTTCGGCACACGGTTTGGACGATTGGGTGATCTCGCGGGATTTCCGAGGCCTGCGCGTCAAAGCCGACGAAGCGCACCCTGGGCGGGTTGTCCTTCATCCAAGGATCCGCGGCTGCCGCGCGTGCGACCTGCTCCACAAGGCTCTGCTTCACGCCTTCGTGGTCTTCTCCGGGAACTGTGCCGATGCTTCCTTTGAGCAGGCAGTTGACCGGGAACGCGCTCGGATAGTTGCCGGCCGAGAAGCTGCCGATGATGCACGGAAGGGTATCCATAGCATTTGGATAGAGCGGATGCGTCACGGTTGCCACGCGCTTGGCCTCGAGATCTGCCACCGCCTTGACGATCTTGTTACCCAGATCGATCCCGCTGATGCCTTCGTAGCGCTTTTGAATGCCGGCAGGCTTGCCGTGAATCTCGATCTCGAACCAGATGCGGCCGATGCAAGCCGGCTGGACCGCGAGATCGCTCGTCTCTCCGGAAATGCCGGCATCGGCCTTGTAACCGCGGATGACCGTATCCAACGTGCCGTGGCCGCTGACCTCCTCGTCGACGACGACGTTGATGTAAACGTTTCCCTTGGTCCTCAGACCTGCGGACAGCATGGATTCCACCGCCATAATGTGGCTGGCGACACCGCTTTTCATGTCCGCGGAACCGCGCCCATAAATACGGCCGTTCTTTATGGTGGCGGACCATGGATCGTCACTCCATCCCTCCCCGCCGCCCACCGGGATGACATCGGTATGCCCGTTCAAGAGCAAGGATCGTCCCCCGCCCGTGCCCTTTAATGTGGCGACGATGTTTGGGCGTCCTTCGTAGCCTCGATCAACGGGCCGGTACGCAGAATGCTTCTTGAGCTCTTCCCAATCGGTTTCCCACATGTCGACATCGAGCCCGATCTTCGCCATGTAATCTGCAAGAAACGTCTGGATCTTGGCTTCGTCGCCAGTAACGCTGGGGATGGCGATCATCTGCTGCAGAAAAGAGATCGCTTTGTCGCGGCTATCGTCGATTTTTTTCAAAAGGGTCTCGGTGGCATTCGTGCTCATTGGCGATACCCACACATGCGGCCGCAGGAGCCGTCATTAAGCGGCGATTTTCACATCAGTCAATCCGCGCCCGGCTTCGCAAATGCCCGCGCCGTGCCGATGGCCGCAACGATGCGCTGCGGGGTGATCGGCGAAACCAGCAATTCCACGCCGAGCGGCCGTAGCGCATCGTTGACCGCATTGGCGATGGCTGCGGGCGGCGCTATGGCGCCGCCTTCCCCGATTCCTTTGACGCCGAACTCGGTATAGGGCGCCAGCGTCTCCATATGATCGATCACCAGGGCGGGGACCTCGGTCGCTGCGGGCAGCAGATAGTCCGCCAATGTCGAAGCGAGCGGCTGGCCCGAACGATCAAACGGCATCTCCTCGTAAAGCGCCGTGCCCACGCCTTGCGCGAAGCCACCGTAAATCTGTCCATCAACAATCATTGGATTGACCAACTTGCCGCCGTCCTCGACGATGACGTAGCGCAGGATTTCCACCTCGCCGGTCTCCGGATCGACGGCCACCATGGCGGCATGCGTGGCATAGCTGAAGGTTCCGCTGTCGCGCCCGGGCTTGTATCCGATCGTCGTCTCGAGGCCTCGAGGATCGACATCGTCGGGCAGATCTTGCGGGCGCAGGTACCAGGCGCGCGCGATCTCAGCCAAGCTGACCGCGCCCTGCGGGCCAAAAACCTGACCGGCGCGGACCGAGAGTTGTGCCGGCTCGGTCTGCAGCAGCCGCGCGCCGATGATTGCCGCCCGCTTGGCGATCTCGCGGCACGCTGCCGCCACGGCGCCACCGGCCATGACCATCGAGCGCGATCCCCAGGTGCCGGTCGAATAAGGCGTGACCGCGGTATCACCGAGCACGACTTTGATCCTGCCGATGTCGATGCCGAGGATTTCATGGGCGACTTGCGCCAGCGTCGTTTCGAGCCCCTGGCCGTGCGAGTGCACGCCGACGCGCAGTTCCAGGCCACCGTCCGGCGTCAGCCGTGCGGATGCTTGTTCGTATCCCGGTACCATCGGGATGCCCCAGCCGTAATAGACCGAGGTGCCGTGCGCGGCCTGCTCGCAATAGGTCGCAAGGCCTAGCCCGACGAGACGTGCATGCGGCTGCGCGCGTTTCTGCCGGTTTCTGATGTCCGCAAGGTCGATCGCCGCCACCGCGCGACGCACGGATTGCGGATAATCGCCGCTGTCGAAGTGCTTGTTGGTGATGTTGTCGAATGGCATCTGCTCGGGTCGCACGAGATTCCTTTCTCGGACTTCGTGCGGCTCGATCCCAGCCTCACGCGCGATCGCGTCGAGCACGAGCTCGAGCGCGAAGCACACTCCCGTACGCGCCACGCCGCGATACGGCAGGATCGGGCATTTGTTCGTGGCGACCGAGAACGTGCGGCAGCGGTAGGCGGGAAAATCATAGGGGCCCGGGAGGATGCTTGCCACCTGCGCCGCTTCCAAGCAGGCCGAGAACGGGTAGGACGAATAGGCGCCGGAATCGACCGCGGCTTCGCAATCGATGCCGCGCAAACGGCCATCGCGTTCCGCGTAGGCGGTGATGCGGTAATGGTGCTCCCGGCAATTGGCTCCGGCAATGAGGTGTTCGCGGCGGTCCTCGATCCAGCGCACCGGATGGCCGCAATGCATGGCAAGCCAGCCGAGACAAATTTCCTCGGGCAACAGGATGCCTTTGTAGCCGAACCCCCCGCCGACGTCGGGCGCGATGATGCGGACCTGACCCTCTTCGAGGCCGAGACATTCCGATAGTCCAGTGCGCACGATGTGCGGCATCTGGCAGGCCGAGTACACCGTCAGTTGTTCGAGCCTCGTGTCCCAGAACGCAACAACCCCGCGCCCTTCGATCGGCGCCATGCATTGGCGCGCGGTGCGGATCTCGCGAGAGACTTTGATCGGGGCATCGAATGCCTTGCTGATGTCGACATCGATAAAAGTCTCGAGAAATACGTTGTCGCCCCAGTGCTCATGGACCAGCACGGTACTGCTCTTGCGCGCTTCCAGCATGTCGTAAACAGCCGGCAGTTCCTCGAGATCGAGCGTCACGGACGCCGCGAGATCCTCGGCATGCGCTCGCGTTGGGCCGACGCACATCGCTGCGAGCTCGCCCACATGGCGCAGCTTGTCGGTGGCGAGCGGCGGCTGCTCCGAGACCTTAAAGCCGCGCAAGCCGGAGACCGCGCGGATCGGCCGCACGCCGACGAGATCGGCCGCCGTGAACGTGCTGCTGCGCTGAGCGGGCGGAATGGAAATACCGCGAATCCGCGCATGCGCTACGGGGCTGCGGAGAAAGGCGACGTCTTTCATTGCCGGCAGCTGGATATCGGCGACGAACTGCCCGCGACCGCGCAAGAGGCGATCGTCTTCCTTTCTGCCGAGGCGAGCTCCGATGCCTTGGGCCGAGGCGCGCGCTTCTCTCATCGGCGAAA
Source organism: Alphaproteobacteria bacterium (assembly GCA_005883115.1). Classification (GTDB taxonomy): domain Bacteria; phylum Pseudomonadota; class Alphaproteobacteria; order Rhizobiales; family Xanthobacteraceae; genus VAZQ01. Next base: position 13,481 of record VAZQ01000282.1, read on the forward strand.
CCTGTCCAACAATCGCGCGAGGGCGCGCTTCATCCGGCCGACAATAACGACGGCGAGCAACGAGCCCGCTGCTAGCGCCCGCATCGACTGGTCCGCCGCGGGCGGCAAGCCAGCTAACTGCCGCTCGAGGTTTCGCGCGAACATATCGCTGATTCGAGCCGCCAAATCGCTGACGATCGCGCTGCGGCCGAATTGCGCCAAGGGGCCCAGCAGAAGAGCGCGCAGTGTGAAATCGATGCGCGTCGCCGCGCCGCCCTGCTCCGCGCTCAGCCGGTATTCGAGCTCGGCGCTCGCCCGCGAGGCGCCAAGCCGGTCTCTGCCCGCTCCCACAATCACGCCGCGCTGCATGGCCTCGTCGCGAATGACGCGAGCTTCGCCATTGAACGCCGCCGCGATCGGGCCGAGCTTGACCGCAAGCTGCCCCTGCAGCCGGTCGCCGTGCAAACCGCTCAGCGTAGCTCCCGGGTTTGCGGCCGCGCGATGACGAAGGACTGCCGGATCTCGATATTCGGCTTCTTGCCGGCGAGGCCCAACTTCACTTCGCCATAGGTTCCAGGCGTGTCACCGCCCATCGGAACCGCCATCGAGACCGGCATGTCGCCGGCCGCCAGCCCAGCGTGGCCGGATCCCACCGGCCCCAACTTGCGCCGTTCGGATGGCGCGACGACGAAATGACCGGCGCGGTGTTCCTCCAGTACGCGGCGGACGGCACGCACGATCCCGACATATCCGGTGCAGCGGCAGAGATTGCCGCTGAGCTCGAGGCGGATGCGCCGCTCGTCGGCGTCGGGAAGACGCGTGACGATGTCGCGCGCGGTGATCAGCATGCCCGGCGTGCAGAAGCCGCACTGCAATCCATGCTCGGCGGTGAATGCCCGTCGCAATGCAACCATCACGGGATCATCCTCCAATCCTTCGATGGTCGTGATCTGCGCGCCTTCGCACAATACAGCATAAGTGATGCAGGATCGGGCGGGCTGCCCATCGATCAGTAGCGTGCACGCACCGCAGGCGCCCTGCTCGCAGCGAAGATGCGTGCCGGTCAAGCCGAGCCGCTCGCGCAGCAGGTCGGCGAGATTGAGACGCGGCTCGACGCTCTCGAGGGTAGAAACGCCGTTTACGGTGAGCTGGACCGATTGCATTAAGCCATCGCCTGAGCAGCCGCCCGTGCGAGGGCGGTGGCGTGAAGGCGACCGTTGAGCGGGAGTCCGGCGCCCTGGAGCAACTCGTTTGTCGCCCCCTCGTGAAGGCGCGCGGGGGTGCCCGGCTGCGGAACGGCTCCCAATAACCTGCGCGCGTCATCGATCACGATGGGCCGGCCCTGCGTCGCGCCGATGACCGCTCGGAAGCGCTCGCGTTCGCGATCGAGCAAGACTGCGCCACTCGCGAGCGCGAACTCCCCCGCCTTGCGGCATACCTTGTAATAGGCGCAGCGCGCGCTGCGGGATGGGCGCGGAATGCGGATGGCTTGCAGCAGCTCTGCTGCTTCTAACCTGACTTCGAACGCACTGGCCACGAATTGTTCGAGCGGCAGGCGCCGTGCCTGGCGGCCATCTGTGACAATGCATTCCGCCCCCAGTGCGCACAGGACCGGGGACCAATCCCCCGCCGGATCGGCATGACAAATGCTGCCTCCGATCGTGCCGCGGTTGCGGACGGCACGATAGGCGATACCAGCGGCAACGGTCGCGAGAATCGGCAAACCATCGACGCGCACACGCCCATCCTCGATATCCGAGGTGGTGATGCAGGCGCCGATGACGAGGCCGTCGGCGTCTTCTTCGATGCGGGTCAATTCAGGAATTGGGGTGATATCGACCAAGATGCTCGGTCGCACCAGGCGCAGGTTCAACATCGGGCCCAGTGACTGGCCGCCGGCAATAACCTTCGCGCTCCCTGAAGCCTGGCGCAGGATAGTTGCGACCTCGCCGAGGCTCCTTGCCCGGACAAATTCGAAACGGGCGGGCTTCATGGCGCTCCGCGCGAGCTCGACGCAGCCGCGATTGCGCTGAGGATTTGCTCGGGCGTGAGCGGCAAGTCGTGCACTTCGGCACCGAGCGGGCACAAAGCGTCGTTGACCGCGCAGACGATCGCGGCGGGCGGGCCCACCGCCCCGCCTTCGCCGATGCCTTTCATGCCGAACTCGGTATGGGGCGAGGGCGTCTCCATGTGTAGCACGCGAATGTCGGGGACTTCGCTTGCGCCAGGGACGAGATAATCGAGCATGGTCGACGCCAAGGGCTGGCCGTTTGCATCGAACGGGACCGCTTCCAACAAGCAGGTGCCGATCCCCTGTGCAGTCCCTCCGTGCACTTGCCCGTCGACGATCATCGGATTGACGAGCTTTCCGCCGTCTTCGACGACGACGTAGTCGAGAATCTCAACGAGGCCGGTGCCGGGATCGACCGCCACGAGCGCGGCATGGCTGGCATAACTGAACGTCCCCATGTCGCGCGCGGGGCGATAACCCGTGGTGACCTCCAGGCCGCCTTCCGCGAGGTCGGGAGGGAGGTTCTGTGGCTGCAGGTACCAGGCCCGCGCGACCTCGGCCAACGTCACGCTCGCGCCGCGCCCGACGACGCAGCCTTTCGCGACCCGCACGTCGGCGGGATCGGCCTGCAACAACCACGCGCCGATCCGGCTTGCCCGCTTGGCCAGCATGCGCGAGGCCTGCGCGACCGCCCCGCCCGCCATCACCATCGAGCGGGAGGCCCACG
>VAZQ01000283.1:0-7304 GCA_005883115.1 Alphaproteobacteria bacterium
AGGTTCATCCGCTCGATAAACCTTTCCAGCGCGGCGAGGAGAAGTCCGTTTTCCGCTTTGGTGGATCGGCCATCGTGGTCCTCGGCGAACCGGGCGCGTGGCGTCCCTCTGACGACCTGCTTGAGTACACGAAGCAGGGAATCGAGACCCTGGTGCGGCTTGGCGAACCCGTGGGGCTGCGGGCGTAGTTCTCACCGATCTGACACTCGGCCTTTGGATCGAGGCTCCGAGCGGTGCACCTCGCGCCATTCCGCTGTGGTGCCGAATTTCGGAAGCGATCGGAGTGAACCGGACATACCGAGAGCACTGGCAGCGTATCGATCTGGTGAAAGTGACCCCTTGCAGACGTGGCCGCCGGATTCGCGGAACAGCGACCTATGGAATATTGGACGGTGGCTCACTCCGGCTTGATGCCCGCAAGCTTGATCACCTTGCCCCATTTCTCGGTTTCCGCGGCTACCAGCTTTCCAAATTCGGCCGGTGTCATCGGCATGGGCTGGCCGCCGAGCTCAGCTAGACGGGCCTGCAATCTCGGGTCAGCCAACACCGCGTTCACCGCCTGATTGAGATTCTCGACGATCTCAGGTGGTGTGCCCTTGGGCGCCGCGATTCCGTACCAAACGCTTGCCTCGTAGCCCGGCACGCTTTCTCCGATGGTCGGCACGTCTGGAATTGCATCCACTCGTTTCGACGCGGTCACACCGAGCGCCCGCACCTTGCCGGTTCTGATATGCCCGATCGAACCGGGCAAGTTATCGAACAGCACCTGTACCTGACCGGCTAACAGGTCGGTGAGTGCGGGCGCGGTGCCGCGGTACGGCACGTGCACAATGTTGACGCCGGTCATTGCCTTGAACAACTCACCGGACAGATGAGGCGACGTGCCGACCCCGCCCGAAGCAAAGTTGATCTTCCCCGGATTGGCTTTCGCATAGGCGATGAACTCGGCGACGTTGTTAGCTGGGACCGCCAGGTTTACCTCCATCACGTTAGTCAATCGCATCGTCCCGGCAACCGGGACGCTGTCGCGGATGAAGTCGAAGGCAAGCCTTTCGTAGAGCGTCGCGTTGATGGCGTTGTTCGGGCCGACGAAGACGATAGTGTAACCATCTGGCGTAGCGCTGAGTGCGGACTGCATGCCGACATTGCCGCCCGCACCGACCCGGTTCTCGATGATGAATTGCTGGCCCAGATGATCCGACAGATATTGGCCGATGACGCGCGCAACGATGTCGTTGGGGCCGCCCGGCGAAAAGCAAACAATCCAGTGCACTGGCCGCGCCGGATAGCTTTGCGCCCAACTGATCCGCGACACGGTCGGAATCGCGGCAGCGCCCACGGCCAGATGCAGAGATCGACGGCGGGAAAGTTTCATGCTGCCCTCCCAGAAATGCGGCTTTTACAGTACCTCGTCTGCAATCTAGCGGAAGGAGGCAATGACCGCTTGGCAGATCGCTGCAGATGCTGATGATTTAAATTTACATCCGCTGTCGGGGGCACAGCGGAAATGGAGCGACGAGCCGCCCTCACGGCCTGTGAAGCGACTGATCCTAAATCTGCCAGCCGCTGCGCGGCGGATCGCGGAATTTTGTTCGATAAGTCTTTTGCCTCACCCAGAGTTGATCGCAGGTGGTGCTGGAGTTTCATTATTCTTTCCAGCCACGCGCAAATCGAATGCCGCGCTGGACGTCACAGCAGGCAAGAGGGGAGGGCGAGTCGATGCCGAGCCTTAAGCGCAGTATCCTAGCTGCATTCGATGATTTCCGCGCAAGCGGTCTGCTCCGGCCTGCCGCAGAAAAATTCGCAGGGGCTTGGCTCGCCTGCTTCCTGGTGATGGCGCGGGGCGACGTCCTCGCCGGGCTTAGTTTCGAGCACATTCGTCTCGCCTCAATCTGCGGGATCGTCGGCGCGGCGGCTACCGTTGCCCTTCTTGCGCAGATGAATCGTATGGGCGATAGCCTCGCGCGCCAGGCAACGATCAGCGCAGTCGTGACCTTCATTGGTGACGTTTTTGCGCACCCGTCACACTTCGGGCCTCAATGGGCGGAGCCGCTGATCACCGCTGCGGTATCGGCGGCCATTGCCGTCGCCGTCTGGCACGGGAAGCGCCTTGTAAAGCGGCTATACCGTGATGCGTTCGTATCGAACCACATGCTGGCGTCATTGCCGGGTCAAGACCCGGCAATCCATCCAGCTTCAAAAGACTTTTTGCGAAGTAGATGGATGCGCGGGTCAAGCCCGCGCATGACGGAACGGGGAAGTGATTCAAACTAATCGAGAAACGCTTTAGCCGCGCCGGAGCTTGGGTAGCGGAGGTTGGGTTTTCACCGCCATCGAGGCCAATTTCAGTCGCCACGTTGCTGCTTTGCATATGCCAGCAATTGGCACGAAGCTACAGCGGACATTGACGCGCGTGATGGCTTGCCGGCGGCCTAACGGATTTTTGCTCCTTCCCGGCGAAAAAAAGAATGCGGGGGACAATCGGGCGCGGGGCCACCAGACGCGATCGCTCGAAACTAGCCTTGACTCCTTGACACCTTGACACCTTGACAAGGTTGCCTTGACAGATGGCGGCGCAAGCAAGCGACCGGGCCTGAGAACATTTTCGCGCCGCCGCCGAACAACGGCGGAACGGATCACTCGGAAGCCGGACCGAACGCTGCCTTGACGGCTCTGCGGCGCGGCGCGAGACTTGGTGCCAACAAATCAAATGTGCGCCGCGCCGTTTTGGCTCGGATGCAGTCGCTCGGAGGAATCCATGAAACGCCGAAGCAATTCCCCTGACGTCGCGCGCCGCAATTTCCTCAAAGGCGCGAGCGTCGCGGGCGCCGCCGCGCTTGCCGCGCCAACCGCCGCGAATGCGATTCCCGCGCCGCCGCAACCCAAACTCAAGGCCACGCTGCCTGGCCCGCTGCAGATCGCGGCCGACACGCAGCCGCCGAACAAGGACCCGGCGACGCAGACCACGAGCGGCGGCGACTTCATGGTCGATGTCCTCAAGACGCTCGAGATCGATTATCTGGCGATGAATTGTGCCTCGAGCTTCCGCGGCCTGCACGAAGCCATCATCAACGGCGAGAACAACAAGCTCGAAATCCTCACCTGCCCGCACGAAGAGATCGCGGTCGCGATGGCGCACGGCTACGCCAAGATCGAAGGCAAGCCGATGGCTATGATTTGCCACGGCGTGGTCGGGCTGCAGCACGCCACCATGGCGATGTACAACGCCTGGTGCGACCGCGTTCCGATCTACGTCATGGGCGGCAATATCGTGGAGGCGAACAAGCGCATGGCCGGCGCCGAGTGGGTGCATTCCGCCATCGACATCGGGGCGCTCACACGCGATTTCACCAAATGGGACGACCAGCCGACCTCGCTGCAGCATTTCGCCGAGTCGGCGGTGCGCGCCTACAAGATTGCAATGACGCCGCCTATGGGGCCGGTGCTGCTCTCGCTCGACGCCGAGCTGCAGGAGAACCCGATCCAAGAAGCCGAAACGCTGCGCATTCCCAAGCTCGCCAAGGTGGCGCCGCCGCAGGGCGATTCGGGCATGATCGCCGAAGCCGCGAAACTGCTTGCGGGCGCCGAGAACCCTGTGATCATCTGCGACCGCCTCGCGCGCACGCCGGCGGGCTTGGCGCGGCTCGTCGAGCTTGCCGAGACGCTGCAATGCGCGGTGATCGACAATGCCGGCCGCATGAACTTCCCCGCGCGGCATCCGCTCAACATGAGCTTCCGCCGGGGCCCGGTGCTCTCCCAGGCCGACGTCATCCTGGCGCTCGAGATGAATGATCTGTGGGGCGTCCTCAACCAGTTCAGCGACCGCATCGTTCGCAGCTACCGGCAGGTCTACAAGAAGGACGCCAAGGTCGTTACGCTCGGCAGCCGCGACCTCTACCTCAAGGCCAACTATCAAGATTTTGCGCGCTTCCAGGAAGTCGACCTCGCCATCGCGGGCGACGGCGAGGCGTCGCTGCCGGCATTGACCGAAGCGGTGAAGCGGCTCATCGACGAGGGCCGGAAATCCGCCTACGACGCGCGCGGCAAGAAACTCGCGGCTGCGCGGCTCGCCATGATCGAGCAGGCGAAGTCGGACGCGACGCTTGGCTGGGACGCGACCCCGATCACCACCGCGCGTATGTGCGCGGAAGTCTATGCTCAGATCAAGGACGAGGACTGGTCGCTCGTCGGCAACGCCATCCGCAACGTGTGGCCGCTGCGGCTGTGGGACATCAAGAAGTCCTACCAGTGGAACGGCAGCTCCGGCGGTGCCGGAGTGGGCTACAACGCACCGGCCTCGGTCGGCGCGGCGCTTGCCAACAAGCGGCACGGGCGGCTCACGGTTGCCTTCGGCGGCGACGGCGATTTGATGTTCGTGCCGGGCACGCTGTGGACGGCGGCGCACCACCGCATTCCGCTGCTCTATGTCGTGCACAACAACCGCGCCTACCACCAGGAGGTGATGTACCTCACCGCGATGGCCGCCCGCCATGGCCGCGGCGTCGAGAACGCGCATATCGGCACGACGCTCACCGATCCGAATATCGACTACGCCACCGTGGCGAGGGGCTTCGGCGTCTACGGCGAGGGGCCGATCACCGACCCGAAAGAGCTTGCGCCCGCGATCGAGCGCGCGTTGGCGGTGGTCAAGCGCGGCGAGCCTGCGCTGATCGATGTCGTGACCGATCCGCGCTGAGGGGGCTCGCTATGATCGAGACTCGGTCCAGTCGCGCTGACGCGCTTCCTCCGCCCGCTCCCGCGCAAGCGGGAATCCAGCTTTCTTCAAGATGGTGGCCGGCGTTGACGGCAAGCCTGGGTCCCCGCTTGCGCGGGGACGAGCGGATTGAACTTCCCTCCATTCTCTCTGCGAGCATGTCGCGCGCCGCCGCGTGGGCCATAGCGGCATTCATCCTCAGCGGCGCGGGGGGCTTCGACACGCAGGCGCGGGCGCAGGATGCGCCGCCGGGCGATGTCGCCAACGGCAGAAGCGTCTACCTCAAGGTCAACTGCTTCCAATGCCACGGCCGCGCCGGGCAGGGCGGCGCGATGAACTACCCCGCGCCGCCGCTCGCCGAGACCTCGATGCCGTTCGAAGGCTTCAAGATGGTCGTGCGCGAATCTATGCGCGACATGCCGGCCTACAACGAAGCGGTGCTGGCCGATAAGGACCTCGTCGACATCTACGCGTTCCTGCAATCGCTCCCCGGCCGCCGCCCGGCGAAGGACATCGCCATCCTCAGCGATTGAGGGGGCTTCGACACGCAGGCGCGGGCGCAGGATGCGCCGCCGGGCGATGTCGCCAACGGCAGAAGCGTCTACCTCAAGGTCAACTGCTTCCAATGCCACGGCCGCGCCGGGCAGGGCGGCGCGATGAACTACCCCGCGCCGCCGCTCGCCGAGACCTCGATGCCGTTCGAAGGCTTCAAGATGGTCGTGCGCGAATCTATGCGCGACATGCCGGCCTACAACGAAGCGGTGCTGGCCGATAAGGACCTCGTCGACATCTACGCGTTCCTGCAATCGCTCCCCGGCCGCCGCCCGGCGAAGGACATCGCCATCCTCAGCGATTGAGTCGCAGGATTGGGCCTACGCCGACGCTCCGCACGTAAAAAATGGAAATTCAAAAGGAGAAGCCTACTGCGGGTCCTTCCTGCCGTTGACTCGAGCCTGACAGCCTCGGGGGTTAGAGCAAACCGAAACAAATTTGATTTGTTAAAAAAAAGCCCCGGTGCGAGCCGGGGCACTCTCAATCGCATCGCTGCGATAAGTTTCATTATGACGCTTATTTATCAATTTCGACCAGCGTGACGGCATTCACCAAACTGTTGGCCAACACGAAATTTCCATCGCGCGTGACATCCGTGTTGCGCACGATGTTGCCGCCACCCGGGATCACCCAAGTCTGGAACTTCTCCGTCTTGGGATCGAAGCGCACAACCGTGTTCGGCGTCGTCCCGGATTCGCTGTACCACACGATATCCTTGATGACCGAAATGCCGTAGGGCTCGGACTGCGGCCCGCCGGGAGATAACCATTCCTTGGCCTGGCCGGTCGCGGGGTCGAGCCGGCCGAGATAACCGCGCACGTTGTCGGTATACCAGATGACGTCATCGCTGGTGAGCGCCAAGCGCCGCGGACGCGCTCCCGCGTCCGGCAGCGTGTATTCCTTGATCGCCATCGTTTTCGGGTCGATGCTCGCAACCTTGTTGGTGCCAAACAGGACGGTAAACGGAACGCCCTTGGAGTTCACCTGTATGCCATAGGGCCGCGACTTCGGAGTCGGCGCCGTGACGAGCTTCACCTCGCTGGTCTTCGGATCGAGCCGGCCGATCATGTTGGAATTCTGCAGCGTGAACCAGAGAATCCCGCTCTGATCGAAGACAAGCGAGTGCGGGTCTTTCGCCGCGGGATCCGGCATCTTGTATTCGGTGACCGCACCCGTCTTCGGGTCGAGCTTGCCGATCAACGCTCCAGTGTTTCCAGTGTACCAAATATTGCCGTCCTTATCCTCAACCAGGCCATGTGGGCCGGAGTGCGCTGTCTTGAGGGGATATTCCTTGAATTGGCCGGTCTTCGGGTCGAGCCTGCCGAGCACATTGGCCATCTGTCCCGAGTACCAAATGGCGCCGTCCTTGGTTGCGAGCGGGTCATGCGGGCGTGAACCAGGCGTGGGGACTGGCCACACCTTGATCGCGACCTTCGCCGGTCCCGGAGTCGCCACGCCGGCGGGTTTCGACTTTTCCGGGAAGTATTTGGTCAAGTAGTCCGTCATTACGGCGAGCTGATCGGGAGGGACAACAACTCCATGATTGGCCATCATCCGTATGACTGTGCGCCATCCCTCGGGCGTATACCCGCTGCCGACGCGGCTGAAAAAAGTGTGGCAGCTTTCGCAATAAGCCGCGACCGTTTCCTTGCCCGGTCCGTCGGGCAAGCTCTGGCTTTGCGCAGGCAGAACAGGGCAGAGAACGCCTGCAAATATCAGTGACGCGAGCGATTTTTTCGACATGGTACCTCCCCAGCAACGCCTACCCTCCCGCTCCACGCGGGCGCAGACAAATAAGATTAGCAGGCGGCGGCAATGCTCGCCATGAGCATTCCCATGAAGTCCCGCCGATGGTGGGTCGGGATAGTGGGTCGTCGCCGAGCGCGCCGGTCGTCTCGGTCAGAGGTCGCTCAGGTTCGGCAAGCCGCTAATACCAACCCTTTCTGTTCGTCATTCCGGCCGAGCCGCGGCAGCGGCGAGAGCCGGAATGACGAGTCAGAATTTACGCGGGTTGGTTTAATCCGCTCTGATGTTGGCG
>VAZQ01000283.1:7495-8540 GCA_005883115.1 Alphaproteobacteria bacterium
AGAAATCAACCTCGAAGCCCGGATAGCTCTCGGCGATTGTCGGCACATCCGGCAGGGACGGTACGCGCGCGGTCGAGGTCACCGCTAGCGGCCGCAAAGTTCCGGCCTTCAGGTGCTCTGATAGCGGCGCGTATTCAGCGAGCACGGCCGTTACGTGGTTGCCGAGCAGGGCGTTGATCGCCGGGCCTCCGCCCGAAAACGGTACGTAGATAAAGTCGAGACCGCTGTCGCGCCTCAGCTTTTCGAACCCGATGTGATGCGTTGTGCCTGGGCCGGCGCTCGCGAACGTCATCTGACCCGGCCGAGCGCGCACCGCTTGGATGAGATCGGCGAAGGTGGCATAGGGCGACGCCGCGTTGACGGCGAGCACGCCCGGCGAGCTGACGAGATGACACACGGGATCGAGGCCGGTGAGCGGATCGAATGTCAGCTTGCGCAGATGCGGCCCGATCAAAAGGTACGGCGCGTTGATCAGCAGCGTCTTGCCGTCCGCGGCGGCGCGCGCGACTGCTTCGGTTCCGATCATGGTGCCGGCGCCGGGCCGCGTCTCAATGGTGAACGAGCGATGGTTCAGTCGGCCGACCTGATCGGTGAGCAGGCGGGCGATAATGTCGCCGGCGCCGCCCGGTGGGAGGGGCAGCACGACCTTGATGACGCCGTTCTCAGCACCCGCAGAGGGAAGCGGGCTTGACAGGAGCGCCGCGAGCGCCGTCGCGCTAGCAAGCAAGCGCGAAAGGAAAGGGGCCATCGTTCGTCTCCGCGATTTCATATTGCTTATCTCCGGCGAGGCAAGATTTAAAATACATAGGCGGGCCGAATAGTATAAGTTTTAGTTATGCAGCTCGACGCCCGCCTGCGCGCCTACGCCGCCTTCGTCCGCCGTAAATCGTTCTCTGACGCGGCGAGCGAACTGCGTATCAGCCAGCCCGCGGTGTCAAAGCACATTGCCGACCTCGAGCGCGAGCTCGGCGTCACGCTCATCGAGCGCCGCACCCGCTCGCTCACGCAGGCCGGCGAGTATCTGGCCGGCCACGTGGTGCGCGCC
>VAZQ01000284.1 GCA_005883115.1 Alphaproteobacteria bacterium
GGGCGATGCCGCGACCGGTGAGACTGGGGAGGAGTGATGTTGGATACGCTATTCGGTGAAGGACAGACCGTTCTCAAAGTCTTCCTCTTCGTAATCATCGTGCTGGCCCTGCTCGCGCTGGCGTTCTGGCTCGTGCGCCGGTTCGGCGGCGGACGGCTCGGCGGCGGCGCCACGCGCGGACGCCAGCCGCGGCTCGCCGTCATCGATCAGGCAACCGTCGACAGCCGGCGGCGTCTGGTCCTCATTCGACGCGATAATGTGGAGCATCTCCTCATCATCGGCGGCCCGACCGACGTGGTGGTCGAGCAGAACATTGTACGCGCGGCAACGGCGGCGCGGGAAGGAGTCCGTCCGCCAGCCGCCGACACGTTGCCACGGGCGGTGCCTCTCGGCGAAGACAGCATGTGGCCGCTGCAGCCCGAGCCGGCGCCGAAGCCCGAGGCTGCAGCGCGGGTCGAACCCTCGGTGCGCGCCGAGCCCCGACAGCCGCGTCCGCCGATGGCGTCGGAAGAACCGATGGTCTGGCCGGGAGAGCGGCCGGATGAACCGCAGGCTGCGACGCCGCCTGTGTCTCCCGTTCCCCCGCGCGAGCGCAAGCCGCGCGCCCCCGACCCGCTCGCTGAACTCGCGGACGAATTGTCACGCGTGCCCGGGGTGGGCGGGCCTGCCGAGCAACGCCGCATGCCGCGGCTGCAACCGGCGCCAACGCCTACTCCCAGCACCACCGATCCCGCGCTCAAGTCGCCAGCCGACCAAAATCTCTCGGAAATGGCGCAGCGGCTCGAAGCCGCGTTGCGCCGGCCCGGCAAGAGCGATGAGACGCGCACAGGTTTCGGCGGACCGAGGAGCGCTGGCGAACCTGCGTCCGAAACCTCTCCTCGGGTGGACACGACGCTGCGCCGCCCGTTCAAGCCGGACGACCTTCGCCCAGGGACGACAGTGAGCAAGAGCGAGCCTGCCGCACCTGCAACCGATGAAGCGGCCGCAGAACCCGCGAAGGCCGCACACGCGCGCAGCGCCGACGCCAAGCCAGGGCAGCAGAAATCCTTCTACGGCAGCCTCGAGCAGGAGATGGCGAGCCTGCTGAACCGTCCGCCGCCCAAGCCCTGACCGGCCAGGCGCTACTGCGGCTTGATGTTGGCCGCCTTGATGATCGCCACCACTTCTCGATCTCGGCCTTGTGGTAGACAGCGAGCGCCTCCGGCGTCTGTTGGTCGCGCGGCGGCACCCCCTGGCCTTGATCGGAAAATCGCTGGCGAACGGTCGGGTCGGCCAAGGCCGTCACCACCGCTGCATTGAGCGTGGTGATCATAGTCCTGGGCGTACCCTTAGGGACCCAAAGCGCGTGCCAGAAAGAAATGTAGACGCCCGGCACTCCCGTCTCGTCCACGGTGGGAACATCGGGCGCGCCAAACCATCGCGACTTGGCCATGACCGCGAGTGCCTTGATCTGGCCGGCGCGTACCTGCGGAAGCGAATTCGAGGACATGTCGCACATGATATCGACCTGTCCGCCTACCAGATCAGCTATCGCCGGCGCACCGCCGCGATAGGGCACGAATTGGAAGCGGGTCCCAGTGTTGTTCTGAAGATAAATCCCGCACAGATGCGATCCGCTCCCGGGGCCGACCGTCGCGGCCGACGCCTTGTCCGGGTGCGCCTTGAGCCACGTGATCAGCTCCTTCAGATCCTTTGCCGGCAAATCCTTTCTTGCGACGACCCAGAGCGGGGTATCGGCCACCCTCGACACCGGTTCAAAGTCCGCCAAGACGTCGTATGCAACCGGATAGACCGCGCCGGCTCCGACGTGACTCGCCCGGTTGCCGAAGCTCAGCGAGTAGCCATCGGGCGCCGCACGCGCGCTTCGGGCAACCCCGATGCTGCCCCCTGCGCCAGCCACGTTCTCCACGACGACCGGCTGGCCGAGCGTCTCCTTGAGATGCTCGGCCAGCACTCGCGCGAGCGTCGTGGTGGCCCCGCCCGCCGGAAACGGCACGACCATGGTGAGCGGTCGCGAGGGATAGGCTCGCGCACTTGCGATGCGGGGCACTGCCGCGATCGCCGCTGCAGCGCCTGCCAGATGCTGAAGAAACCGACGGCGTTGCATGGGCGGCCGCCGTTCCCATGCTAGGACTGCATTTCACTCGTCGCGATAGATGCGCTCGCGTCGTTCATGGCGCTCCTGCGCCTCGACAGAAAGGGTGGCGATCGGGCGCGCCTCGAGCCGCTTGAGCGAGATCGGCTCGCCCGTCTCCTCGCAATACCCGTAGGTGCCGTCCTCGAGGCGGGCGAGCGCGGCATCAATCTTGGCGATCAGCTTGCGCTGGCGGTCGCGCGCGCGCAACTCGATCGCGCGGTCGGTCTCCGAAGAGGCGCGGTCGGCAAGATCCGGGTGATTCTCGTTCTCGGCCTGCAGATGGGCCAGCGTTTCCTTGGCCTCCTTGAGGATTTCCTCTTTCCAACTGATGAGCTTCTGGCGGAAATACTCCCGCTGGCGCTCGTTCATGAAAGGCTCTTTGTCGGAAGGTCGATAGAGCTTGGTCTTGTCGAGTATCGCGCCGCCATTCTTTTGCGGAGACATTGCAACCCCGTGCGAAAAGCGAGCCCCTGCTCGCGCGGCGAGCTTATATCGAGCCGCGCGATGGCGGACAATAACGGAATTGCCATCGACCCTACTTTTCAGGATGCGCCGCAAAAGGACCTCGCGAAGCCGCCGTCTGGCGGTCCGCCGCTCGCATTGTGCCGGCGGCGAGCGCGCCGTGCCGGGTTTAGCGTGCCCGCTCGACGGCCCTAATCTCATCCTCGCCCGCGCTCGCTGCGGGCCCCTGCGCCGGGAAGCGGATGCGCAGATCGGAGACTTCCTGGAGCAGAGCCGCTCCCTGGCCCGTGGTCAGGCCGAGCACATGGCCGCCGCGTCTCCGGTCGGCCGTGAGAAAGTGGAAGTGCCAGCCGCGCACGTTCACGGATTTGGCAGCGGCCGGGAAGCGGAATCCGATCAGGGTACCGTCAACAGCGTCAAGCGTATGGACAACCTGCTGCGCCTTGATCACTTCCGCCAGGGAGCGATAAGGCGGCTGCTGCTTGGGCTCGCTGCGGATTGCGATGCTCTCGAACCGGCCGTCCACGCGCGCGGCAAGTATGCGCGAGGGGCTATACGGCAAGGCGTCGAGCGCCGCCTCGAGCTGCTCGAGAGATTGCCCCGCAGCAACCTGCGCCGATCCTTGCGGTTGCCAAGCAACGACTACTGCGAATGGGGTCAGCTCCGAGGAGGCGACCAAGTGCGCCCGGCCGTCGACCGTGCCGCGATACACCTTCCCATCGAGCAGCATCATCTCTCCGTCCACCCCGTTGAATGTGCCGAGTCCGAGGCTGCCGTGCCGGAGTAGCTCGCCGACGGTCGTATCGCCGTCATAGCCGCCGGCCAACAGGTTCGAGATGGTGGAAATCTGGTAGACCTCAGCGGCGGGCGCGGGAGCCGAGGCTGCGGCGAAAAGCAGGAGCATCAGCGCGCGCCACAACATCGGGCGAGTCATCGTGAGCCTCCTTCGGCGCCTGATCCAAAAATATCTGGTGGAAGGTCAGCCCTTTGGCGCCTCGCGCCGCTCCAAATAGGCAACGACGGGCTGATCGCATTTTGGGCGCGAGAAGCATGCTGGCCAGGTTGGGTTCAAGCGGGAGCGTCGGGGATGAACTTCAACGCTAGCCCGTTCATGCAATAGCGCAGACCGGTCGGCGGCGGCCCATCCTCGAAAACATGGCCCAGATGTCCGCCACAGCGCCTGCAATGCACCTCGGTGCGCGGCAACAGCAGCAGGTGGTCGGTGGCGGTGCCGATCGCGTTCGGTAGCGGTCGATAAAAGCTCGGCCACCCGGTCTTGCTATCGTATTTCGTCTCTGAAGAGAACACCGGTAGATCGCAGCCGGCGCAGACAAACGTCCCCTTGCGTTTCTCGTCATTGAGCGGGCTCGAGCCGGGCGGCTCGGTTCGGCGCAGCCGCAACACCTCGTATTGTGCCTTGGTCAGCACGGAGCGCCATTCGCTGTCGCTCTTTTGGATTTCGAACGCGTCGGCGGCCTCGACATCGCCGCTGTTAAGCCAGCGTAGCCCCGCGATGCCTGCAAGGCCTGCCGCACCCGCCAGCAAAAGACGACGATCAATCATCCCTAGTCCTTCTTGCCCCACAGCTCCTCGAGCCGTGCGTCGCGGCCGCAGTTGAAGCGATAAAATTTATACCGAACTGGATTCTTCAAGTAGTAGTCCTGATGGTATTCCTCGGCTTTGTAGAACGGCCCAGCCGGTACGATCTGGGTTGCAACCGGCTGCTTGAAGCGCTTCTGCACCACCGCCTTGGAAGCTTCCGCCAGCGCACGCTGCTCCTCGCCGCGATAAAAGATCGCGCTGCGGTATTGGTCGCCATGGTCGCAGAACTGTCGATCCTTCGCCAGCGGATCGATATTGCGCCAGAACACGTCGAGCAGCCTGCTATAGCTTACTTTCGCCGGATCGTACGCGATCTCCACCGCCTCGGCATGGCCGGTGCCGCCATGCGAGACCTGCTCGTAGGTGGGATTGGCCATATGACCGCCGGTATAGCCCGAGGTCGTGCTGATCACGCCCTCGACCTTGTCGAAATCGGCCTCCACGCACCAGAAACAACCACCCGCGAACGTCGCAACTGCGGTGCGCTGCTCGCTGCCTTGCCCCGCGGCAGGCGCGAAAAGCGCGAGCAACAGCAGCGCGCTGAGCGCGATCACTCGGCTGACGATGGTTAACTGGCGCGGCATGCGGCTCTATCGCCGTTCGGTAAACGGGTAAGTCGACACATATATATGTCATTTCGGGATCACCGGTTGAGGCAATTCGGCTCACGTTCGTGCGATGACGGCGTGACCTGACGCGACCGGCCGTCATTGCCTGCCTTGGCCGGGCTTGACCCGGCAATCCATCCCCTTGGATAAGTGCTTGGCCAATACGCGGTTCAGGCCCGTGCGTGGCGAGCCGAGAGCGGCGGCAGCAGAATTTGGAAGCAACGAGGCCCTGTGCGCTTTGAAGGAACCAGCGCCTATGTCGCAACCGACGACCTCAAGGTCGCGGTCAATGCAGCCATCACGCTCGAGCGACCGCTCCTGGTCAAAGGCGAGCCCGGGACCGGTAAGACGGTGCTCGCGCTCGAGGTCGCCAAGAGCCTGGGCGCACCCTTGATCGAGTGGCACATCAAATCGACCACCAAGGCGCTGCAGGGACTCTACGAATACGACGCGGTATCGCGGCTGCGCGACAGCCAACTGGGCGATGCGCGTGTGCACGATATCCGCAACTACATCAAACGCGGCAAGCTGTGGGATGCCTTTGTCGCCGATGCTCGACCGGTGCTGCTGATCGATGAAATCGACAAAGCTGACATCGAGTTCCCGTTCTTTGTCTATGAGACCGGCGAAACCGTGAAGGCCCGACCACGGCCGATCGTGGTGATCACCTCCAACAACGAGAAGGAACTACCCGACGCGTTTCTGCGCTGCTGCTTTTTCCACTACATCCGCTTTCCCGATGGCTACACCATGCGCGCAATTGTCGAGGTGCACTTCCCCTGCATCAAGCAGCGCCTCGTATCGGAAGCGCTCAAGCTGTTCTATGAAGTCCGCGAGGTGCCGGGAATGAAGAAGAAGCCTTCAACCTCCGAGCTCCTCGATTGGCTAAAACTCCTGCTCGTCGAGGACATCGGGCCCGAGACGCTGCGCGAGCGCGACCCGAAGAAGCTCATTCCGCCGCTCCACGGTGCGCTTATCAAGAACGAGCAGGACGTCCATCTGTTTGAGCGGCTCGCTTTCCTGGCGCGCCGCGAGGGGCGGTGAGCGCGGCCGCAGTCGATCCCGAGTTCCGCTCATCCCCGCGCAAGCGTCCATACTTTTGCGGAAGACAAGCGGAATCCTGAATCTTCGTTCTCGGCTGCGCGGAGCACGCTAGTCCGGCGTGCGCGCCTCAAGTGGCTCGTCGACTGTGCGGCGATCGATCGCAGGAGAGGCGACCGGATCGGCGGGGAGCTCCCCGCGCTGCGGCTCTGCGGGCAGATGCTCCCGTGGCAGCACGGCGCCGAGCTGCGCCTCCACGCCGGTCTCCTCGTAGCCCTCGCGCAGGGCCGCGCGCTTCGCCAGACGCACGTCTTCCTGCTCCCGCCGCCGCGCTGCCCGTGCCGCCAAGCGCTCGCGCGCATCGAGCCACCAGTAAAGCACCTGCATCACCGCGCGTCCGATGCTACCGCCGGCCCACACGAGCTCGAACGGGGCGAACAATCGCCACGCGTCGTCACCCTCGACAACGGCTTGGGCGAGAATGTTCCCCGCCATGGCCGTGGTGTTGATGCCGTGGCCGCCGAAGCCGCTGGCGAGCCAAAGGCCTCCCGAAAGCTCTCCGATCTGCGGCATCCGATGCAGCGCATTGCCGAGCACGCCCGACCAGGCATGCTCAACCTCGACGTCGGCGAGTTGCGGATAAACCGCTGCCACATCGGCTTTGAGCCGGCGCACGAACCGCTTGGGATCGGCCTCCCACGTCGTCGTATGTCCGGACCAGAGCAGCCGGTCGTTGCCGACGATGCGGTAATGATTACTCGCGAGGTTGGTATCGGTCACCGCGCCGCGATAGGCGATGGCAGCGGCAAGCCGCGGCCCGAGCGGCGCGGTGGTCATCGTATAGCTCCAGATCGGCAGCAGCGTGCCGGCGATGCGCGGCACCAGCGAGCCGAGATGGATGCTGCAGGCGAGCACGATATGGGCGGCGCGTACGCGCGCGGATGGCGTGGCGATCCGCTTGCGCACGCCTTCGGTGTCGATCGAGAGCGCGGGCGTGTCCTCGAAAATGCGCGCGCCGGCCGCTTCCGCCAGTTCGGCCAGGCCCAAGGCGTAGTTGAGCGGATGGATGTGGAATGCGCGCGGCAAATGCACGGCATGGAAGTAGTGATTGGTCTTGAGAACGTCCCGCACCCGCTCCGTCGGCCATACCTCGATTTCAGTGCCGAACTCCTCGGCATAGAGCTGCGCATCATCCAGGAGTTCGTCGCGGTTATCGATCTTGGACGCTTTGAGCCAGCCGGCGATCGGCGCAACTCCCGGCAGGCGAGCCTCAGCGATCGTGGTGCGAACGTATTTGAGGCCCATGTCCGAGAGCGCCCACAACGCCTTGGCGTGCTCCAAACCGACACGACTCACCACGCTGTCCATCGGCGCGGCAAAGCCGGGCAGCACGAAGCCATCGTTACGGCCGGACGCGCTCCATGCGATGCGCCGGCTCTCGAGCACCGCGACCGACCACCCGCGTCGAGCGATCTCGCGGGCGGTCGTCAGCCCCGCAAGGCCGGCGCCGACGACACACACGTCAACATCGAAGTCGTAGGTGAGCGGCGGGCGCGCGGATGCCGGCACCATGGTGGCGGTATACCAAGTCGGCACGTAGGATGCTGGCTCAGATGCGTTCACGTTTTCTTCCACGCAAGTTAACTCACCGCCGGGCATGCTAGACTGCGGAGCGTGGGAAATCGACGCTAGTGCAATGCGCCTGATACTGTTGCGACACGCCAAAACGGAAAAGGCCGAAGGCGGCATGAGCGACCGCGCGCGCCGGCTCAATGCCCGCGGCAAAGCCGATGCGCCGGTGATCGGCGCCTATATGGCACGTCATTCGCTCATTCCGGAACTCGTGCTGATATCGACCGCGGAGCGCGCACGGCAGACGTGGGAACGCGTCGCCGCTACGTTGCCCAGCCCACCGCGGGTCGCCTACGAGGAGCGTCTCTACAATGCCGGCGCCGAGGCCATCATCGCGCTGGTAAAGGGCACGGCGCCGACAGTGCGCACGCTCCTCGTGGTCGGGCACAATCCGGGCCTGCATGAGGCGGCGCGGCGGTTGATCGCCTCCGGCGATGTCGAGACCCGCGAGAGGCTCAACGAAGGGCTGCCGACCTCAGGGCTCGCGGTCATCGACTTTGCCGGCAAAGACTGGCGCAAGCTGCATCCGCGCGGCGGCCGGCTCGAGCGCTTCGTAAGCCCCCGCTCGCTCGCGGAGGCGGATCGGGTTTGAAGGCCGGGGTCGCGCCGCTCGCGCCCTTGGCGTGGCGCACCCCGAGCCGGTATTTGCCTGGCCGCTGCGGCGAAACCCACTCACCGCCGGCTCACAAGCGTGGCAATATGTCCTAAAACGCCGGTCACAGAGGGGATGTCGCCATGTACAAGAAAATCCTGGTTCCGATCGACCTCGCAGATCCGGACTTGGCCAAGCCCGCGGTCGACACCGCGTTGATGATGGCCGCTCCGTCAGAGGGGACGATTCGCTTCGTGAATGTGCTGCCGCTCACGCCGGTGATGCTCGCCGAATATGTGCCACCCGATTTCGAGGTGCAGCAGCGCAAGGCGGCGGAAGATGCGCTCGCAATCGTCGTGAAGGAGACCGGCTTGCCGCCGTCGCGGGTGTCCTGGACCGTGCGCCAGGGCGGCGTCTACCAGGAGATCCTGGAAGAGGCGAACAGCATCCACCCCGATCTCATCGTCATGAGCTCGCACCGGCCGCAGCGGCACGCGGTGCGGACGTATTTCCTCGGCTCCAACGCCGGCCACGTGGTCCGCTACGCCAAGTGCTCGGTTTTGGTTGTGCGAAATTAAAACCTGGCTCGCCTGAGCACAGCGAAAACCACCCAAAGCGAATCGAGCCAAGCGTGATGGGTTTCGGTTCCTCAACTCGTTCTATGCAACCGATGCAACAAGAATTGCTGTGAAGGTAGCCGCCTGCGTCGCACCAAACGACCCGGGTGCGAATGTTCAGGCGTCGGGCAAAACCTCTTTCGGTACGGCCTCCGGTCGGTATTGGCCGGGGCGGTTGCGCTTGAAATAGGAGCCGCTCTGCCACACGAACAGGGCGAAGAAGCCGCCCACCATCGCCGCGCCGGAATAGGCGCCGATCTCCAGCGCCCGCACCACGAGCGCCGCCAGCGCCAGCCCCGTGGCCGCGAACAGCACGAGCCCCGGCCAATAGAGGAATGCCGGTGCGCCCGTCTCAAACGCGGTCGTCCCGCCGGAGGCGGCGATGCGCTGGTTGAGTTCGTGGATGAAAGCGCCATATGCCCGGTCTTGCGGCCGCTGCTCGAACAGCGACTGCCACGAGGTCGAGGCGATCAACAGTCGCCGGCCGCCAGGCCACCAAATCTCGGCAACGAAGCGCCGCGTCTGCATGGTCGCCGGACGGAACGACAGCCGTACCCGGCTGATTCTGGCATACGGGATGCGGCCGCGCTGCCGTCCCAGCTGCCATTCAAGCGCATCGGGGCGCAGACAAAGCTCCCACGGCGCGCCCATCAACGATGGCTTGTAGACATAGACCGGATCCGCGCCGGATGCTCGCTCCTGCGACATGGTCCTCAACGCTCCACGAAGCCGACCGGTCGCCCTCTTTGAGACAGACCTGAATTGTTCTGAATCGTGCCAGAGCCGACATTATCGCGCGTATCCACTTGTAATCACTGAGATACGGCATGCGGAGCGACAAAAGCACATTTTGTGATGGCCATCACAGCGCCGGCGCCATGCGAAAGGTAGGGTTGTTTCGTCGATCGTTACCGCATGTGCGGTTCTCACGTTCGACGTTCCTCCGAAACACTTGAGCCCCGCGCGAGCGGGGCTTCCTTTTCCCAGTCTCTCCCATTTCGCTACTTCCCCGCCTCAGCGTCGGGCGCCAACTTATCGACCCGGCGAAGTTGCGGGAACGCCCACATCCAGATCAGCATCACCGCGATCGTGCCAAAGCCACCGATCAGCGCCGAAGGTACAGCACCGAGGGCAGCCGCCACCGCGCCGGCGCGAAATTCGCCGAGCGAGCCGGAGGAGCCCGTGAACATGGAGTTCACCGCCAGTACCCGGCCCAACATTTCGTAGGGCGTGCGCATTTGTACCAGCGATTGCCGGATGATGACGCTGATCGCGTCAGAGGCACCGTAGACCATGAGCGCGAGGAACGACACGACCAACGAAGTCGACAAGCCGAAGGCGAGGCTCGCCAACCCGAACATTCCGACTGCGGCAAACATGAGATGGCCGGCCCCGCCGATGGCGTGGCGCGCCAATACGATCGACGTCGCGAGTGCCCCGACCGCCGGCGCCGAGCGTAACACCCCGAGGGCCCACGGTCCGGTCTCCAGGATGTCGCGAGCGTAGATCGGCAATAGGGCGGTCACCCCGCCGAGCAGCACGGCGAACAGGTCGAGCGAAATGGCCCCCAACAGGACCGGCCGGCTGCGGATATAGCGAAAGCCGGCAAACAGCGTCTCCAGGCTGATCGGCTTGCGTTCTTCGGTGCGCGGCGCGATGTGGATAAGGCTGATCAGCACGCTCGCCGCGATGAAAACTATGGTGCAGGTCGCATAAACGCCGGTCGGGCTGAGCATATAGAGGAGCCCGCCGAGCGAGGGGCCGCAAATCACGGCCGTCTGCTGTGCGCTGGCCGAGGCCGCGATCGCGCGCGGCAACAGCCGCGCCGGCACGATCCCCGGCAGCAGCGCGTGGATCGTCGGTATCTCGAACGCGCGCGCGGTGCCCGACACGAACAGGATCGCCAGCATGGCGTCGCGGCTGAGCGCGCCGCGCGCGGTGCCGATGGCAAGCGCGAGCGCCGCCACCGCCTTGCTCAACTGGCAGCTAGCAACGACGAGACGCCGATCGAATAGATCGGCAACCTGGCCGATGATGAGCGAGAATCCCACCAGCGGCACGAATTGTGCCAAGCCGACCAGGCCGAGGTCGAACGGATCGTTGGTGAGCTCGTAGATCTGCCAGCCCACCGCGACGCCTTGCATCATATAGGCGCCGTTGGTGAAGGTGCGCGCACACCAGAACAGCACAAAGGAAGGATGGCGCGTCAGCGACGAGGCGGCGGCAGGCTCAGGCATGCGCGTGGCGGCTAAAGCGGAATGGCGAGAAGGGTATCGATCAGCCGGCTGTCGAGAATAACGATCTTTTCGGCAAAACGCGGCCTGCCGTCATCGTCGACGACGTGATCGTGATAGCGGCCGGTGGCGAACAGCGTGGTTTCGCCGCCATGCATGATGCGCGCCACGATGAAGCTCGTCTGCGCCTTGAGAGTGCCGTCCTCGCCGGGAGTAACGAGTGCCGCCCCGATCACGTGTCGATAGCGTTGCGCCTCGTAGACGTTGGCCTCGCGCAGGGAACGCACGCGGTCGCGCAGCATGGCGCGCGAGGTCGCGTAGATCATGCCGAGCGGCAGGCCACGCTCGAAGTTCTCCGCCGTGGTGACGCGGTAGCGGCCGTGCTCGATGAAAAAGTCCGGCCACGCCTCGAGCTTGTCGTCGTCGATCGCCTGAGCATAGCGGGTGTTGAGGTCCTCGACCTTGAGCTTGAGCTCGATGTTCATGGCAACGTCGACGCTCACGAATTTGGCTTGTCGTTCGGCTCCTTTACGGCGCGTTTTAATGCATCCGACATCGGCAATTGGATGTTGATGGCCCGGGGCGGGATCGGCCGCTCGAACCACTGCGTATACAGTTTCTCGAACTCGCCCGAGCGCATCAGTGCGGCAAGCGTCTCGTCGACGAGTGACTTGAATTGCTCATCATCCTTTCGGATCATCAGCGCATAAGGATCGGACGGGTAAGAGTTATCGAGCAGTTTGAAATCGGCGGGATTTTTCGCATTGGCTCGGAAGCCCGCGATCAAGATGTCATCCTCCATCCACGCACCGGCACGGCCGGTCTCGACCAGCAAGAAGGATTCGGCGTGATCCTTGCCCTGCATGATGGTCATGCCAAGCTTTCCCTCATTATTCAATTTGTTGACGAACAGCGCGGTGTTGGTGCCGGCCGTCACGGCGACGGTTTTTCCCCGCAGATCGTCGGCGCTCTTGACGTCATTGTTGGTGCGGGTGATCCATTTGAATTGCGGCACGAAGAAAGTATAGGAAAATCCGACCTGCGTCTGTCGACTGGTCATGTTGGCCGTCGATCCGCATTCGATGTCGACCGTACCGTTGGCGACGAGCGGGAGACGGGTCGCCGATGTCACCGGGTTATATTTAACGGTGAGATTGGGCAGGGCCAGCTTCGCCTTTACCGCCTCGACGACATGCTTGCACAATTCAATCGAGAACCCGACTGGCTGCAGCTTGTCGTCCAGGTATGACAAGGGAATCGAACTGTCGCGATGACCGATCGTGATGACGCCGGTCTCCCTCACTTTTTTGAGTGTGCCCCCCAAGTCTTGCGTCTCGGCGGGCGCGGCCAC
>VAZQ01000691.1:0-3375 GCA_005883115.1 Alphaproteobacteria bacterium
GTTGGCACTTTTTGCAGCGCGGCGGCGTTCGCGCCAGCCATTCCCAGCACACACATGCCTGGCCCGAACGACACGACGAAACCCCGCCGCGTCATTCCACGCGAATAGCTCTCTTGGTCCATAAATTTCTCCTTCCGAGGACACCGGTGAATTGACTGCATGCTCGCCAGCGCGCCGACGATGCCGATAGCGCCGACACTACCCAGTTAAGCTCGGTCATGGGGAGGTCCCCTCCCCTATAGGTTATCAGCGCTGCCACCGACCCGTGCGTTTAGTCTTGCGCAGCTCGAGGCGGCCTTCTTGGCCGCCTCGAGCTGCCGCCAAAAGGATAGCACAGAGAACCGTGGTAGGGGCCCCGCTGCACTGCGGCTTTTAATCCGGCCTGTGGCGCTCCGGGGTCAAACTCCGGCCATAAGGCTCAGGATGCCTGTGAACGTCCGCAGCTATTCGCCGAACGAGACGTCATGGAACGTCGCAGCCAGATCACTGCGGCTTGATGCCTGCGAACTTTATGACTTTGGTCCATTTGTCGATGTTTTGTGCGATGAACTTCGCGAACTCGTCCGGCGAGTTTGGTGGCACCGCGACGGCGCCGAGATCGGCGATCCGCTGCTTGACGTTCGGGTCGAGCACCGCTGCGTTGGTCTGCCTGTTGAGCGTCACGATGATCTCAGGCGGCGTGCCCCGAGGCACGCCAAAACCGATCCAGCCGGCCGCCTCGTAGCCCTTGAGGAAGCTGTCGATCGTCGGCACGTCCGGCAGGAATCCAAGCGGCTCTGTTGTCGTCACGCCGAGCGCCCGCAGCTTTCCGGCCTTGATGTGCGGCAGTGAGGTCGGCGTAACGTCGAACATCACCTGTACCTGGCCCGCAATGAGGTCGGTCACCGCTGGCGTCGACCCCTTATAGGGGATGTGCGTCAGGTCCACGCCGGCCATGAACTTGAACAGCTCGCCGGCGATATGCTGCGGGCCGCCGATGCCCGCCGAGGCCATGTTCAGCTTGCCGGGATTGGCCTTGGCGTAGGCGATGAACTCGGGGATGGTCTTGGCCGGCACGGACTGGTGCACCTCCATGACCAGCGGAACGCTCTCGACCCTCCCGACCGGCGTGATATCGCGGACAAAGTCGAAGCTGAGCTTCTCGTAGAGCGCGACGTTGATCGCGTTCTGCGAGTTCACCAAGAGCAGCGTATAGCCGTCGGGCGGCATATGGGTCACGGCTTCGGTTGCGATGTTGCCGGCGGCGCCCGGCCGCACCTCGACCAGGAATTGCTGGCCAAGCTTTTCCGAGAGGAATTGCGCGATCACACGCGCGACGAGATCGGACGCGCTGCCCGCCGCCTGGCCGACGATGATTTTCACCGGCCGCGATGGATAAGGCCGGCAACACGGCAGCGCCCGCGGCCAGATGCAGAAATCGACGGCGGCAAAGTCCCATATTGATCCTCCCTCTCTCGCCGTGAGCGACCCCGCTGTAGGGCGTAGCTGAGCACACTGCAACAAGGAGGCGCAAAGTGACGACGCTCATTATTTAGCAGTGGGCGATAATCATGTTTGATGTCATCTCCCCGATGACTTTCCCGTCTCTCAATAGGCGAGTCATTTCTTGCCGTAGATGAGCAAAGAAGGCCTGTTGAACGTCTTGCGGAAGTTCGCCAACGCCGGGAGCTACCGGTGTAGCAGCGAAGGATTGTATGGCCTGCTCCAATCCACCTTCGAGCTCCATTGATAACGAGCGGGTCGAAAGACGAACGTTGCGGAAGCCGGCGTCCTCAGCTGCAGACTTGAGGGCTGTGCCACTTGGTAAACTAAACGGTGCTGTTATTAGCTCTGCAAGATCCGAGCGCACCGTGGCCTGAAGTGCCGCGTGGAAAGCGGCGTAGATTTCATTGCGCTCGAGTTCCCCCCATACTGCAATGGCCGTGCGACCGCTCGGCCTCAACACTCGTCGCATCTCACGCAGTGCACTGGGTCGATCTGGAAAGAACTGCAAGCCTTGCTGACATAGCACCGCGTCGAATGTTCCCGTCGGCACCGCAAGAGGAGCGGCGGGAGAGTACAAGTAATCGATCGCAGCTGCGGCTGCTGATGGCTGACTCTTGGCTTTGGCGATATCCAACATTGGCTGCGCAATGTCGGTTGCAACGACGCGTCCCTTCGCGCCGACGCGCACGGCCGCGAGCCTTGCAACGGTTCCAGGTCCAGTGGCGACGTCAAGGACCGATTCGCCTGGTCGAAGATCGGCCTCATCGAGCAATAATTTTGCCCAAGGCTCGAAGAGCCTAGGCACAAGAAATTCGTCGTAGGCTTTCGGCACGGAGGGATTGTGGAACTGGAATCGTGTTGCGTCTGTCATGGAGCGGTCTCACGCTTCCAGGATGGGGAAAGACGGCTAAGCTGGCCAATGTCCGCTTGGCCTCGCAGCACCTCACCTGATGCTGGAATTGCTGCGTCAGGTCTCAGCCGTGGTGCACTTCTTGGCGCGGGCGGTCGCCGCGAGCACTTGGAGCTGTTCTTTGGCCGAGACGTAATCGGCCTGGTAGGCAATCACGTTGACGAAAGCGCCGCCCGTACTCTGCTCGGCCTTGGCCATCAGCTGTTTCAGTTCCTGCTCGCGGCCCTCCCAGTATTTTTGCTGCGCCGTGAGCTGATCGCAGCTGTAATAGTCGTATTGGCCGGGATCGGCAAAAACCGTGAGCCTGCTGTCGCCTGCGGAGGAGCACGCTGACAACAAGCCGCCGCCCAAGACTGCGAGGATCGCAAGCGCGATCAAGGCCGCAGCGGGCCGGAGCGGGGCTTTCGCAATTCGGAAATCGGCGGGCACCACTTGGATACGAGGCTCCTCGCACGCGGGCGGCAAATAGTCCCTGACCGAGTACCGTCTATGACCGCGGAATGCGCCCTAATCGTGGTGCGAAAAATGTGCGGTCATATGCGGCGATCGTCCGCCCGTGACATTTGACGGCGTGCCGTGGGTGGAATTGAGCGGCAGCCGCTCAGTTAATGTGGACGAGGGCACCCCCATCGACCGGGAGCGCAACACCGGTAATGAAATTGGCCTCGTCGGAAGCGAGAAACAGCGCGGCGTTGGCCACGTCCCAAGAAATTGGCCTCGTCGGAGGCGAGAAACAGCGCGGCGTTGGCCACGTCCCAAGCCGTACCCATCTTGTGACGCAGCGGCACTCGCGCGTCGCGAGCAGCGGCGACCTCGACGCGGCTTTTTCCGCTCGCGCGCGCGCGGGTGTCCACCGCCATCGGCGTATCCATGAGCCCGGGCAAGATGACGTTGGCGCGTATGCCGTATTCCGCATTCTGGATGGCAATCTGCTGGGTAAAAGCGATCATTCCCGCCTTGCTCGCCTTGTAAACCACGTT
>VAZQ01000691.1:3403-5710 GCA_005883115.1 Alphaproteobacteria bacterium
TGCTCCCACGCGGCGACCGACGAGATCGTGATGATGACGCCCGAGCGTTGTGCGCGCATCACTGGCAAGACATGCTTGCAAGCCATGATCGCGCCACGCAGGTTGATGGTCATGATGCGGTCGAATGCCGCCTCGGCAATTTCGGCAAGCGGCGCGTCGCCGCCGGCAATGCTGACTCCCACATTATAATGGAGCACGTCGATGCGGCCCCAGCGTCGACGCGTGTCCTCGGCCATAGCCGCGAGCGTCGACTCTTTGGTAACGTCCGCCTCGAAGGCGACGCAGTCCCCGGCGGCTCCGCCGGATTGCCGCGCCATTGCAACCGTTTCCTCGGCCGAGGCGAGCTTGTTGTCGACGGCGAGCACCTTGGCCCCTTCCTGAATGAAGCGAAGCACCGTCGCACGGCCATTGCCCATGCCCTCGCCCGGCGACTGGCCGGCGCCCACCACAATGGCGACTTTGTCCTTAAGACGCATGTGACCCTCGATTAGACCGCCAGCAGGTTATGGAAATTCGACCATGGAAACGAGTCTCGTCCCCTCGATTAGTGCCTAGCACCGTGATCAACCGCTGCGCTGCGACCGCAGTGTTTGCCGACGCGGTTGCAGCGGCAAATAT
Source organism: Alphaproteobacteria bacterium (assembly GCA_005883115.1). Taxonomy (GTDB): domain Bacteria; phylum Pseudomonadota; class Alphaproteobacteria; order Rhizobiales; family Xanthobacteraceae; genus VAZQ01. The sequence goes on from VAZQ01000691.1 coordinate 4,022, forward strand.
GCCTGGAGTCAGCACGTGACCGCAAAGAGCTTTTTCTATGCCAGCGTCGGCCCGGAACTGAGCCTTTTCGAGGTCGATGTCGGCGCCGCCGCGCTGCAAAAGCGGGCAACGGTCATTTTGCCGGCCAACGTCCAATACGCCTGGCCGCATCCGTCGATGCGATACCTTTACGTGGTGTCGAGCGACGGCGGACCGGGCCTTTCCGGCACCACGCATCGCGCCAATGCCTTCCGCATCGATTCCCGCTCGGGTGCGCTGGAGCCGCATGGCGAGCCGCAACCGCTTCCGTCGCGCCCGATCCATACCAGCGTCGACGCGTCCGGCGAATATCTGCTCACCGCCTACAACGACCCGAGCAACGTGACGGTGCACCACATCAACGGCGACGGCGCGATCGGCGAGCCAGTGCGACAGCCCGGCAAGCTCGATACCGGCATCTATGGGCATCAGATCCGCACGACGCCGGGAAACCGCGCCGCCATCCTCGTCACGCGCGGCAACAATGCCGCTGGCGGCAAGCCCGAGGATCCGGGCGCGCTAAAAGTCTTCACGTTCGATCACGGCACACTGACCAACCTCGCCTCGATCGCGCCGGGAACCGGATTTGGCTTCGGCCCGCGGCATCTCGATTTTCATCCCACGCAGCCATGGGCCTATGTCTCGATCGAGCGGCAGAACAAGCTTTACGCCTACAAGCTTCAACCGGAGGGCGCGCTCGAGCGCGATCCGATGTTCGTCAAGGATACTTTGGCGAATCCGGCCGCGGTCAAGCCCGGTCAAGGCGCGGGAGCGATCCACGTGCACCCGAGTGGTCGCTTCGTTTATCTCACCAACCGCAACCAGGACGAGGTCGCGTTCGAGGGTCAGAAGGTTTTCAACGGCGGCGAGAACAACGTTGCGGTTTTTGCGATCGACGCCAAGACGGGAGAGCCGAGCCTCATTCAGACGTCTGAGGGTTTTGGCATTCAGCTGCGGACCTTCGGCATCGATGCGAGCGGGAGACTCTTGGCCGCCGCAAACATCAAGCCGCTTCTGGTGCGCGAAGGCAGTTCAATCAAGACGCTGTCCGCCGGGATCATGGTCTATCGCATCGCGGAGGACGGCAAGCTTGGATTCGTGCGCAAATACGACGTCGACACGCGCAAGGGCCAGCAATTCTGGAGCGGCATGGTTGCGCTGGCGTAGCAGAAAGGGATCTCAAGCGGCCTGCACACAGGTGAGCACCGCCGCGTAATGGCATGAAGCTCCCACTAGCACGAAGCCGTGCCAGATCGCGTTCTGGAAACGCAGGCTTTGCCAGAGGTAAACGATCACGCCCGCCGAATAAATCAGGCCGCCCAACACAATCAGCCACAAGGCGAGTTGCGGAAGCGCCATGATCTCGTAGCGATAGGCAACCAGGCCGATCCAGCCGAGGAGAAGATAAAGGCCCAGGGAGAATCGCTCCAGGCGGCCACACAATAGCATCTTCAGCACCGCGCCGGCGATCGCCAGCGCCCATATGAGCGAAAGCGTGACAATCGGTATTGCGCTCGCGACGCTATGCGTCAGGAACGGCGTATAACTCGCGGCGATGAACAGATAGATGGCCGACTGATCGAACCGCCGCAGCATCCATTTCACTGGTGAGACCGGGCATAGATTGTAAACCGCCGAAAGACTCAGCATAGCCAGCAACCCGGCAGCGTA
>VAZQ01000285.1 GCA_005883115.1 Alphaproteobacteria bacterium
CTCGCGCAGAGTCTTGATATAGCGCGCGGCGTCGGCGATGGCGGCCGGATCCGGAGTATCGCCGTCAATTGATTTGATCCGCCCGCGCGGGTCGAGCGCAACTGACAACGACACCGGGACGGGCGCGTAAATCGACTCGCCCGCCTCGACCGGCACGGGATGGAGCTTGTTGGCCTCGATCTCGATGCGTCCGCCCGGCAATTCACGCTTGATCGACATGGACTCGAAGCCGCGCTTCGCAAGCTCCGTCTTCAACGCCTGTTGGTCGATGCGGGACATTGGTCTCTGCCACGGAATTGCGCGCGCGCATCATACAGGCGCCATGCGCACGCTCTCAACAGCACGCATGTCCGCAGTCGATGCGCACCCGGCGCAGCACCATCTGCCCTCCTTCGCGGCGTAATTCGTGGGTGTGCGTTTCGTGGGTCGAGGCCGCCGAGGAGCGCATGATTTCCGCACCCGGTTTGCCGGGTTTGGCGACTTTGAGCCGCCCACGCCGCAGCAAATCCTCGAAGAAGGACTTCGCGGCCTGATCTTCCCCTGGCGATGGCGCCGCGCCCACGGCAAGCGCCGCACCGGCGACCTCGAGGCGCTTAGGCTCGGCAGCGGCATAAACCACAATGGAGGGAATGCCGAGCCCATATTCGGCGACCGACAGATGAAGCATCGGCAACGTCTTTGGCTCGGTGGGGGTTGCGGCAACGGCCTCCGTGCGCCTTGGCACTCGCGCGCGGGTCGCGGCCAGCGCCATCGCCGGCGGCAGCACACCGTGGCGGACGAAGCCGCTTCGCAGCGCCACCTCATAGCCTTGCGCCGAGAATTGACTTGCAGCAACCCCGAGCATCGTCGCGGCAACCTGACTGAAGAAGGTCGGAACGACAGACGCGGCTCGGATACCTTGGATCAGAATCGCAGCGATGTCCTGACTGACTTGCAGCAGTGCGGCTTCGTCCTTCGCGTCGGTCGTGGCGAGCATGCCGGCCAATCCTTCGAAGAACGCGCCGGTGAAAACGCGCGAGAAGGAGTGCGGCTCCGAGCTCAGTGAGGTACCCGGCGCCATGGTCGGAAGGGTGTCGGGATCCCGGTAGAACAACGTATTCACCGCGTTGCGCAGACAGTCGGGCTCCACTGCGGAAGGAACGGATTGACGGATGGCCCAGCCGAGCTGTTCCGCCAATCGCGAGAGCCGGGACGAGCGGCCCAGCACGCCGCCGGTTTCCGCCAGCACCCCCTCGCGCACGCTCGGCAGCTGAAGCGCCGATAACAGCGCGCTCATGTCGCCGAACGATTCGTGGAAGGCGGCGACCTCGATGCTCGCCGCATCGAACAATTGCGGCTTGAATGAATCGAGAATCGCGTGCCCGAGCTCATGACACACGATGTCGGGGCTCTCACCCGAAAAGACGGTTCGTCCCGCAGCCGTAGCATGGAAAAACTTCAAGCCCTCGCGGTCATAGAAGGCGTTGAGGTCGGTGCCGAAATCGAGGTCCACCGGCAGGATCGAGCCCACCTCCCACGATATCCCCGGCAGCAATGCCCCCCAGAAATCCGCGCCGCGACGCAATGCTTCGGCGGCAGTCCAGTAGCGAAACTCTGCAGTTCCAGGCGGATGAGGCTTGGCGTCCGGAGCAGAGGCCGGGTGCGCAATTCGGATCGGAAACGGCGCATCCCTCAGAATGGGGACCGGCCGCTGGATGACTTGGCCTCCGCTCGGTTGAGCACCGGCGCTGGGATCGTCCTCCCAAGCGTTGATCACGCCCTTCGGCTGCGCCCTGCGTTCCGTGGGTGTCGCGCGCGCCCGGACTTTGCGCTTACTACGCGCAGCCGACGCCTTCGACGCGCGCTTGGATCGCTTCGTCGCCATTTGATTTCTCCGTTGCTGCATCGCCGACCTGCTATCACGGCGAGGGCAACTCGCCGCTGCGGCTTCGCCATTATGGTCGATTGCGAGGCGATATCGACGTGAGGTGGATCACGTTGGCTTGAAACATCGATCGACGGATGGCCGTGAGCAGGTTTGGCGCGTTTATAGTCTTTCGCCCTTCGTCTTTGCTCCGCCCTGCATGCCGTGCCGGCGCAGTTTGGCCGCGAACCACCAGGCCAAGGCAGGCAATGCGACCGCGGTTCCCGCAAACAACGGCACGGCAGTAAAGCGATCGAACACAACCGCGCCGGCGGTCACGCCGAGCGTCTGGCCGAGATAGATCGCGGAGGAAAAGATCGCGACCGCGGTGCCGCGGGCCTGCGGCGTCATCTGCGTGGCATTCGTCTGCAAGGTGTTGTGCAGGGCGTAGAAGCCGAGCCCGATCGCGGTAACTGCAACCGTCGCAAGGGCGGCGCTGCCGCCGACGGCGAGCGTGAGGTATGCGAGGCCCAGAAGCACGCCGCCGAACTGCGCAAGCCCTGCTTGTCCGAACCGGTTGACCAGGAGCGAAACCGAGGCGGCGTAAAGGAGGCCGCCGAGACCGAACGTGCCCACGATGAGCCCGATTGCACCGAACGTGAGCGAGAAGCGCAGATGCAGATCGGCGCCCACATAGGCGAAGGCGCCCCATCCGATGGCCGCCTCGATGAACACCGCGAGAATGACGAAGCGCGCCCATGGATTGGACAGGACGGCGGCGTAATCGGCGACGAATCCCGCCGCGCGTTTCCTCCGCGTGAGACGCAGCGCGGGTGCGCGGGTTCGTCATGAGCTCGAAGACGAGCCCCGCGGTTGCGAGCGCAAACATTGCCGCGAGGACGAAGAAAACATCGCGCCAGCCGAACAGGTCGCCGAGCACGCCGCCTGCCGCTTGGCCGAACAGCTGCCCGGAAATCTGCCCCGTGAGATAGCGACCGAGGATCGGTTGCCGCCGCGCATACGGCGTCACGTCCCCGACGTAAGCCATGGAGAGCGGAATGATCCAGCCGGCGGCGACGCCGGAGGCGAAGCGCGCAACGGCGAGCGCCGAGAGCGATTGCACCGTGCCGCACAACGCCACGAGGGTCGTGGCCAGCGCGCACATCGTCGCGACGGTGCGGTATTTGCCGAAGCGGTCGCCGAACGGACCGATGATGAGCTGGATCGCGCCGTGGCCGACCGCATAGGCCGCGACCACGATGGAGGCGTCGCCCACGGTGGTGCCGAAATCGATGGCGATCTGCGGCAGCAGCGAGTCGGTCACCCGCACCATTGCCTGGCTCGCAAAGCCCGCGACCGCCAGCAGCACGATGGAGCGCGTGGGAACTTTCTCTGGAGATGATAGGGCGGACACGAGGGACGTCATTCGTCGTCATTCCGCGGCGCGGGCAGCGCAGGCAAGTCTACGCGGCCGGCGCAAGCTTGGCTGCGTGTGCCAGCGAGCCCGCAATCCATAACCACCGGGCAACCCGGAAACGGCAGTGATGACGGATTCCGGCTCTCGCGCTTCGCGCTCGGCCGCAATGACGGCACGGTAGAGCGTTGACAGGGTGCAGCGGCGCGGGCTTTTTACCGCGGCATTTGCGAAACGAAACAACAATGATCGGCAAGACATACCAGCCTTCCGCGGTGGAGGGGCGCATCTACGCCCAGTGGGAGGAGACGGGCGCGTTCCGCTGCGGCCGCCCCGAGCGGCGCGGCGCCAGACCTTATTGCATCGTCATCCCGCCGCCCAACGTCACCGGCTTGCTGCATATGGGCCATGCGCTCAACAACACGCTGCAAGACGTGCTCGCCCGCTTCGAGCGGATGCGTGGGCGCGACGTGCTCTGGCAGCCCGGGACCGATCACGCCGGCATCGCCACGCAGATGGTGGTCGAGCGCCAGCTCATGGAGCGCCAGGAGCCGCCGCGGCGCGTGCTCGGGCGCGAAAAATTCCTCGAGAAGGTTTGGGCGTGGAAGGCGGAGGCGGGCGGCACCATCACGGCGCAGCTCAAGCGGCTCGGCGCCTCCTGCGACTGGTCGCGCGAGCGCTTCACCATGGACGAGGGACTTTCGCGCGCCGTGCGCAAGGTGTTCGTGGAGCTTTATCGCGGCGGGCTCATCTACAAGGACAAGCGGCTCGTCAATTGGGACCCGAAACTCCTCACCGCCATTTCCGACCTCGAAGTGCAGCAGGTCGAGGTGAAGGGGCATTTGTGGCACATCCGCTATCCGCTCGAAGGCGCGCGCTTCGATCCGAACGACGCCGCAACCTTCATCACAGTGGCGACCACGCGTCCCGAGACCATGCTCGGCGACGTGGCGGTTGCGGTACATCCCGAGGACGAGCGCTACCGGCAGCTCGTCGGCAAGCACGCCATTCTGCCGCTGGTCGGCCGGCGCATTGCAATCATCGCCGATGAATATTCCGATCCGGAGAAGGGCACCGGCGCGGTCAAGATCACACCCGCGCACGACTTCAACGACTTCGAGGTGGGGCGCCGGCACCAGCTGCCGCTCGTCAACATTCTCGACGCAGAGGCCCATCTCAATCTCGCGGGCAACGAAGCGTTTCTGCGCGACGTACCGCGCTCGGCGGAGCTCGATGCGACCTTGACCTATCATGGCCTCGATCGCTTCGTCGCACGCAAAGAGATCGTGCGGCGGCTGGAAGCGAGTGATCAGCTCGCGAAAACCGAGGCGCACGCGCATACGGTACCGCACGGCGACCGCTCGGCCGTCGTGATCGAGCCCTTTCTCACGGATCAATGGTACGTGGATGCGAAAACGCTCGCGCAGCCCGCAATCGCGGCGGTGCGCGCCGGCCGCACCGTGTTCGTGCCGCGCAACTGGGAGGCGACCTATTTCAATTGGATGGAGAACATTCAGCCGTGGTGCATCTCACGTCAGCTGTGGTGGGGGCATCAGATTCCGGCCTGGTACGGCCCGGATGGCAAAGTATTCGTCGCCGAGAGCGAAGCCGAAGCGCTGAGCGAGGCGATGACGCACTATGGCGGCAACGCCACCATCTCCGCTGCAGCCGCCGCCGAGATGGGGCAGCGCGGCAAACTGCTCACGCGCGACGAGGATGTGCTCGACACCTGGTTCTCCTCCGCGCTGTGGCCGTTCTCGACCTTGGGTTGGCCGGATGAGACGGCGGAGTTCAAGCGCTATTACCCGACCGACGCGCTGGTGACGGGCTTCGACATCATCTTCTTCTGGGTCGCGCGGATGATGATGATGGGGCTGCACTTCATGCAAGAAGTGCCGTTTCGCGACGTCTATATCCACGCGCTGGTGCGCGACGAGCGCGGCGCCAAGATGTCGAAGTCAAAGGGCAATGTCATCGATCCGCTCGCGCTGATCGACGAGTACGGCGCCGACGCGCTGCGCTTTACCCTCGCGGCCATGGCGGCGCAGGGCCGCGACATCAAACTTTCGACCCAGCGCGTCGAAGGCTATCGTAATTTCGCGACCAAGCTGTGGAACGCCTGCCGCTTTGCGGAGATGAACCAGTGCGTGACCATTCCGGAATTCGAACCGAAGTCGGCGAAGGAGACCCTCAACCGCTGGATCGCGCACGAAACCGGCAAAGCCATGCGCGAGATCACCGAGGCGATTGAGGCCTACAAATTCAACGATGCGGCGGGCGCTGCCTATCGCTTCGTGTGGAATGTTTTTTGCGACTGGTATCTCGAGCTGGCAAAGCCGCTGCTGCAAGGCGCCGACGGGCCCGCCAAGCAGGAGACGCGGGCTATGACGGCGTGGGTGCGCGACGAAATCTTAAAACTCTTGCACCCGTTCACGCCCTTCGTCACCGAGGAGCTTTGGCGCGTCACCGCGCAGGACGGCGCGACCCGCGAGGGCCTGCTGGCGCTTGCGTCTTGGCCGAAGCACGAGGCGCTCGATGATGTGGAAGCCGAGGCCGAGATCGGCTGGGTCGTCGACCTCGTCACCGCGATCCGCTCCGTGCGTGCGGAAATGAACATCACCCCCGCAACCGCGATTCCGCTGGTGCTGGCCACGGCATCGGTAGCGACGCAGGCGCGCGCCGCGCGATGGGCCGAGATGATGCGCCGCCTTGCGCGCCTCTCCGATATCTCGTTCGCGCAACGACCCCCGCAGGGCGCGGTGCAGTTGATCGTCCGCGGCGAAGTCGCGGCGCTGCCGCTCACGGGCGTGATCGATTTCGCCGCCGAGAAAGCGCGTCTCGAGAAGGAGATGGCGCGAGTCAGCTCCGACATCGCCCGCATCGATGCTAAGCTCGCCAATGCCGATTTCGTCGCTCGGGCGCCCGAGGACGTGGTCGAGGGCGAGCGCGAGAAGCGGCAGGAGGCTGAAGCGCGGCGGGCGAAGATCGACGAAGCGCTCGCGCGTCTCAAAGGCGCGGCGTAGGAAAAGATCGTCATTGCGGGGCCTTGACCCGGCAATCCATCCAGCTTTGCAAGAAGTCTCATGCGAAGGAGATGGATGCGCGGGTCAAGCGCGCATGACCCGTTGAAAGAACGCCGCAACGGGAGCGCCATGCGGGACGTCTGGATTGCCGGCAGCCTGCTGTGGCTCGCCGGGGTGAGCCTGCG
>VAZQ01000286.1 GCA_005883115.1 Alphaproteobacteria bacterium
TTCTCGCCCGTCCGTCGCGGCGCAGCGCATCCGAAAGCTCGGATTTGATAGTCACGACCAGTTGCAGGCCGCGGAAAACGAGCGCGCTGTAGAGCTCGACCAAGCACGCGCCCGCTCTGATTTTCGCCACAGCCGCGTCGCCCGAATCGATGCCACCCACGCCAATGAGCGGGAACGCACCTTCCACGCGCACATAGGTTTCAGCCAGCATCCGCGTCGCAAGCGCGAACAGCGGCCGCCCGGAGAGGCCACCTGCCTCCTTCGCGGTCGTGCGCTCTCGCAACGTTAGCGGCCGCGCGAGGGTGGTATTGCCAACAATCACGCCATCGATGCGGTGCTTGCGCGCCGCGCTGACGATGCCGTCGAGTTCGGCGAGCGTGAGATCAGGCGCGATCTTGATCAGCAATGGGATGGCCCCTCTGCTCACGCGGGTCCGTGCATCCACGACGCGCGCCAGAAGGCTGTCAAGCATCTCCCCCTGCTGTAGTCCGCGCAGGCCCGGCGTGTTCGGAGAGGAAATGTTGACGGAGAAATAGCTCGCCACCGGAGCTAAGGTTTCGATCAGCCGCACATAATCCGCAATGCGATCGGTGCTGGCACGGTTGGCGCCGATATTGAGGCCGACAATGCCGCCGTTGTTGGCGCGCGCGGTGAGGCGACGCAGCACGGCGGCAGCGCCTTCACTGTTGAAGCCCAGCCGGTTGATGACGGCCTCGTCACCGTTGAGCCGAAAGATACGGGGGCGCGGGTTGCCCGACTGCGGCAAGGGTGTGACGGTGCCGACCTCGACGAAGCCGAACCCCAGCTTGAGGAGTGCGTCAGGCACCTCGGCATGCTTGTCGAAGCCCGCGGCCATGCCGATCGGATTAGGGAAGTCGAGTCCGAAGGCACGCACCGCAAGCCGTGGGTCATCCGCCACTAACTTCACGAATGGCGGGACTTTCAACGCCTGGATGGCAAGCCGATGTGCGTCCTCTGGATCGAGCATGCGCAGCAGCGGCCGCGCGAGGGACTCGAGGAGACCAATCACGGGATAAGCTCCGGAAAGACGTGCCGCCGATCGATCCCGAGCGGCAGCGGCTCGACCCATAGCACCGCGGTAAGCGGCAAGCTCCCATAAAGATGCGGAAAGACATCGCCGTCGCGCGAAACCTCCCATTTCAGCGCGGCGCCGAGCGCATCGGCATCGACCGCGATCAGCAGCAAATTTCTGACGCCGGCAAAATGCTTGGCTGCGGTCGCACGCAGCTGCGTGGCGGAGGAGAAATGGATGAAGCCGTCGCGCCGATCGATACTGGCACCGCGGAACACGCCCGCACGTTCCGCCTCCCGCCAAAGCGCCTCGTCGCAGATCTTATAGATGCTCGTCGCCACTGCTCTCGCGTTCCGCCTGTTTATGCTTTCCGGATTCGATTTGAGATTGCCTTTGGTCGTATTAAGCTCATTAGTCACTCAGGGGCCAGATGCCATAATTCCCGTAAGTGAGCAAAATTCCTGGCCGCGGCTCGCTGATCGCGCGCCTCGCATGGCCGAGTGAGCAACGCCTCCGTCAGATTGAGGGTTGCGATAGCGGTCCTCGCTTGTGATAGTGCTCCGGTTCTGTGATCATGTGCGCGCGGAAACGCCATCGGCAAAGCCCTTGGCGTCATGACGAGGTGAGGGATCATGACACTATTGCATGAGGCTTCTTGCGCGTGCTGCAGCGGGATTAAGACCATGCTCGATCGCCGGCGCTTCGTCGGCGCTCTCATAGGCGGCGGCGCGACGCTAACGTTCGCGCCCCAGCTCGCGCTCTCCGCCGAAGGAAACTACGAGGCAATGGTTCTCGCCTGCATCGACCCTCGGATGCAGGAGCCCGTGCACAGATACACGGTCGAGCAGAACTTGACCGGAAAGTTCAGCCAGTTCGTCATCGCAGGTGCGGCGATCGGTGTCGTCGCGCCTGCATTCAAGAATTGGCACAAGGCATTTTGGGACAATCTCGCCACAACGATCGAGCTGCATCGCATCAAGAAGGTGATCGCAATCGACCATCGCGATTGCGGCGCTGCCAAGATTGCCTATGGGGAAGCCAAAGTTGCAAATCCGCAAGTAGAGACGGAAACGCATCGGGCGGCTCTTGGGCAATTCCGTAAACAGGTTGGAGAGCGCCACCACCAGCTCGGCGTGGAAACCGGCCTCATGGCGCTCGACGGCAAGATGGAGATGTTCATCTGAAGGAGCCGCATTGCCCGGCCCTACGTACGCGAGGTCGGCCACCATGTTCGCGTTGCTTGCGTGCAGAACGCGCGAATGGCTGTCGTCTCAGCCAAACCAAAACAGCCAGCCAGCGCGGATGAGATAGACCCCACTGATCGCGAAGATGATCGCGCGCGTCCACTGTCGAAATCCGTGATCGGTCATCCGCTCGATTACAAAAGGCGCAAGCGACGTGCCTCCTATCGCCAACAAGATCGCCGGACCGGTCATCCATAGCGGCAGGTCTCCCACGCCAGCGAGCGAACCGAAATAGAACACGCGCATGACATGGCTGAACGACTGCGCGACGGCTTTGGTCGCGTTGGTCGTCTTGCGATCGAGGGTACTTTTCTGGAAAAAGATATCGAGAAAGAGCCCTCCGACGCCCGCCAGGATCTGGACGATCGTCGTTGCGATACCTGTGGCGAACGGCACGCCCCGCCACTCGATGTTGGGGCGCATAGCCGCCGGTAGAGCCTCGACCGCAAACGGCATTAAACCGAGCGTGAGATAGACCGTTGCCTTGTCCGGGACGAAGGCAATGATCCACATGCCCACAAACGAGATGGCCGCGCCGGCTACATACCAGCCAAAAATCGGCCACCGCACGTAGTTGCGCCACTGCACGACGCGCCAGCCATTGGCGAACAGCTGGATGACCGAGAATAGAATCATGCCCGCCGCGACGTCGAAATAATTGAGCAGAACACCGAGCAGGATCATGCCCCCCGCCATGCCGAAGATGCCGGAGAGAAACGACGTAAAGACGATCGTGGCTCCGATCAGGGCGAGGACGGAAGGGGCCATTGCCGAACGATTATGCCGATCTCGCCAGCGCCCCGTCGATCATCTCGATCGTATTGTTGAGACCATACACCGCCACGAATGAGCCGAACCGCGGCCCCTTCTCTTGCCCGAGCAGCACTTGATAGAGCATGTTGAACCAATCGAGCGTGACGCCTGGCCTGCCATCTTTGCTCTTGACCTTCCCGCTTTTGTCGAGGAATGGCTCGCGCCGGCCAACTTCGTAAACCACTTGTTGAATCTGCTCGGCGGTTGCGTCCGCGGGGAGCTGCGAGAGCGCCTCGCGCAGGTCGAGGAGCGCGGCGCGCTCGCCCTCGGTCGGTTCGCGGAACCTCTTCTGCGGCAGCACGAAGTCGCGGAAATAATGGATGGCATAACGCACCAGCGCGTCGAGTTTGGGATGCGTCTGCGGCGTCACCCCTGGCCGATACCGGCCAATGAAGCCCCATAAGGTCTCGGCATTCTCCGCGTTCGAGGACGCAACCAGCGTGAGCAGCATGGAGAATGAGATCGGCATGTTCGGCTTGGGCGGGTTGCCGGAATGGATATGCCAAACGGGATTGGCCAGACGCTGCCTAAGGTCTTGTCGCTCATAAGCCTCCAGGAACTGCTGGTACTCGTCCACATGACGCGGAATGACATCGAAGTAGAGACGCTTTGCGGCCTTGGGCTCGCGATACATGAACAGCGAAAGCGACTCCGGCGGCGCGTAGCGCAGCCATTCCTCGATGGTCAAGCCGTTGCCCTTTGACTTCGAGATCTTCTGGCCCTGCTCGTCGAGGAAAAGCTCATAATTGAAGCCCTCGGGGGCTCTGCCGCCCAGCGCGCGGCACACCTCGCCGGAAAGCGTGACAGAGTCGATCAAATCCTTACCCGCCATCTCGTAATCGACGCCGAGCGCAACCCAGCGCATCGCCCAATCTGGTTTCCATTGCAGCTTTGTTCGCCCTCCGGTGACCAGCGTCGTCACGCGTTGCTTCGTATCTGGATCCTCATAGGTAATCGTGCCGGCCTTGGCGTCATGCGCCATGATCGGGACCTGCAACACGATCTCGGTGCGTGGGGAGATCGGCAGGAACGGCGAATAGGTTTGCGCGCGCTCCTCACGCAGCGACGGCAGCATGATTTCCATGATCTGTTCAAAACGTTCGAGAACCCGCAGAAGCGTGGCATCGAACCGGCCCGATGTGTAGCAGTCCGTGGAAGAAAGAAACTCGTAGTCAAATCCGAACTGATCGAGGAACGCACGCAGCCGCGCATTGTTGGCAGCGGCGAATGACGGATATTCGCTCGAGAACGGGTCCGGCACGCGGGAGAGTGGTTTGCCCAGATGCTGCGCCATCATGTCCCGGTTTGGGACATTGTCCGGCACCTTACGCAGGCCATCCATGTCGTCGGAAAAGGCAATCAGACGAGTCTTGATGTTGTCATCGGTGAGCACGCGAAAGGCGTGTCGCACCATGGTGGTGCGCGCGACCTCGCCGAAGGTGCCGATGTGCGGCAGGCCCGAGGGGCCGTAGCCGGTCTCGAACACCACCTCGTCCTTTGGGCGCTTTTTCAACCGCGCGACGATCTTGCGCGCTTCCTGGAACGGCCAGGCATTCGAGCTTTCGGCAATCTCGCGCAGCGCCGGGATCTCGAGCGTGGACATCAATGGCTCTCCGGGCACGGACACTACCACAGCCCGCAGCGGCCATCGAAACACGCCTTTCACCCGCCCGTCCGAAGTTGCTCATTCGAGCGCGGCGCGCACGATCGTGAGGGCCATGCTGAGCTTCGAGCCAAGCCCCGAAAGCGCGGTGATGATGGCGATCGACATGCCGGCCGCGATCAGCGCGTACCCGATCGCCGTCGCACCGCTGTCCTCGCGCACGAAGCGCGCAAGAAGCACTCGCATGGTCCAGAGCTCCACCGGTCATGAGCCCAGGGCTGCGAGTCAATCATCGGTGCGCTTCGATATCCTTGCCCTGTTTGCTAAAATTGCGCGGAATTCCTCGCCTCGCGCCATCAGGATGGGGGCATATCAAAACGGGCTGACCGGGAAATAGCGCAACCACAAATCCGTGAAACGACCCTGCTCCCAGACGCGGAATAAAGCCCAATTGAGCGCCAGGCGCATCGTATCATTGCCCTTCTTCACAGCGATTCCCACGCCTTCGCCGAAATATCGGCCGTCGATGTAGGGCCCGCCGCGAAAAGCACAACAATTTTCCGAATCGGTTCCATTGAGCCAGAAGGCGAGCGTGATTGCATCGCCGAACAGGAGATCGACGTCGCCGCGCCGTAATGCGAGCCGCGCTGCGTCCGCACTCGGATAGGGGCGAATCTCGGCCTCGGTAAACAGAGACTTAAGGTAAGCCTCGTGCGCGGTGCCGGCCGCCACCGCGACCTTCTTGCCCTCGAGCCGCTCGGGCAACGGATCTTCTATTGCCGAATCCCGCTTCGCCACGAAACGCGCCGGCGTGCGGTAGTAGGAATCAGTGAAATCGACGTTGGTGCGCATCGCCCCCGTCGCCGCGATGGATGCGATGGCAGCATCCCCCTGATTGCCGTTGAGCGCCGGAATAAGCGTTTCGAAGCGGCGCATCTGGATTGTGCAGGCGAGCTTGAGCTCCTCGCACAGCATGCGCGCCAGATCGACGTTGAAGCCCTGCGGATTCCCGTCCGGCCCGGCGTAATTGAACGGCGCGTAGTCGGTCTCGGTAAGGAACCGGATGACACTGATGCGCGACAGATCGGGTTTTTCCGGCCGACGGCGGGGATCCCAGAAGCCGGGCACGCGCACGGCAGGCTCCGAGGCCGCCGGCGCTGCCGCTGCCTCTCGTGTGCCGAAGAACGGCACGATCAGCAGGAGACAAACAGCCAGCCGGCCGACAAGGCCTCGTAACGGATATTCTGGCACCGGCAAGCTCTATCCTAACTCGTTTCAGGGCTGCTTATAGACCGTCGGTTAAGGCGGATCAGTGGCAATGAACAGCTCTGATCGACTGGGAATGGGGCGCTGAGGACACTGCTCGTCGGCGTCCGCTTCACAAATACCGACGCAGATCACCGGCTGCGGCTTCGATCGGGCGCTTGAGATTGAAGGGGGAAACGAAACGGCCGGTCTTGTCCATGAGATAGACGATGGCCGTGTGGTCCATCGTGTAGCCCCCCTCGTCCAGGGGAACTTTCTTGAAATAGACGCGGTAGGCCTTGGCGACGGCCGCGATCTCGGCAGGATCGCCAGTCAGACCGGAAAGGTGCGGATCAAAACTTGAGAGATAGTCCTTCATGACCGCGGGCGTATCGCGCTCCGGATCGACCGTGATGAAGAGTGCGCGTGCGCGCTCGGCGTCCGGGCCGAGCGCACGCATAACCTCGGAGACCTCGAACAAGGTCGTGGGACATACGTCGGGACAATGGGTAAAGCCGAAGAACACCAGGAATGGAAGACCTTTTAAGTCTTGCTCGGTGACCACCTTCCCATTCTGATCGGTCAGCTTGAACGGTCCGCCTATCGCGGCGATCTGCGCAACGGGGGACGACAGGCGCCCGGCCACGATCAGCACGACGCCGAAGCATAGCGCCAAGCCTGCCAGAAAGGCCGCGGCGATCAGAAGTATGCGGCTGTTGCGTGCGCTCATCTCGGAATGCCTCCGCTTCCAGCAATCGTCACAAGCAGGCTCGTAGAACACCGCCGTGCCGTAATGGGCCCAGAGCGCCAGCGTGCCGGCCAGCACCATGCCGACCGCCGCGGCGACAAGCACGAGGGGGCGCGAAAACACGGACTGCAGGGCAGAAGCGGTTTCGGGCATCGAGGTCCCAGGCTCGAGCGGCTAGGCGGCTGGCCGCATGTTTACCAAATAGGGCCACGGGCGGACCTGGACAATAGCGCTGCCGCCGCGGGCGTCGCCGTCCATCGTCTTGTGAATCGCGCCGCCGGGCCAACCGGGGAAAAGCCCACTCCCACGCGAGCCCACAATCGACCTTTTTGTGATGGCCGTCACGGCGGTTTTGTGATGGCCGTCACGGCGGGCAAGCGCTTCGCGTGGCACCGTCCCGGCATGGACTTGGGGCCGCTGGGTCAAAGTACGGCCATGGAACGCTTCATCAGACGCGAAAACATCAAGCGCTACAGGAAACTGTTGCTTGAAGCGAAAGACGACGCCGAGCGCCGGCTGATCCTGAAACTATTGACCGAGGAAGAGCAAAAAGAGCCGCCGCCCGAGGCGCCTTCGCCCGCCACGGCGCCGCGGTTATCCGATCTAAGCTTTTGGCGGCTGCCCGCCTTGACCAATGTGGCTGATCAAGCGGACCGCCTGCGCAAATGGTTCACCAAGCGCTGATAGTCGCCGCCGATGTCGCGGGCGCGAGAGCCCGCCCCGCCGACTGCGAGCAGGCTCGCCTCGCCCCAGCGCCGCACCTCGAATTCACCTCAGCTCGCGGGGCCCGTTAGGCAGCTGCAGACTGCCGTCGCGATGACTCCGCCGTCTCCCGCAGCGTGGCCTTCGTCGCCTCGGTTGCTCCCTGCATGATGCTCTGCCCCAGCTCCTTGGTCTGATCCCCAATTACTTGAGCCTGCCGGCTGACGAATTCACTCTGCAGCCCAGCCAGTTCCTGAGGTTCCCGCATGTGAAGGAGCTTTTCGGCAAAGTCGAAGCTGTTCGAGAGCGTCTCTTCCATAAATGACATCGAGCGCTCGCGAATAACGTTTCCTTGATGATCCATGCCATCGGCTGCCTTGCGGGTGATCGTAAGCAAGTCCTCGAACGCCGCCCTGCTCTGGCTGAGGTTGCGTTCGGCAATTTCGCGCATCCAGGTCAGGCTATAGTTTGTGACCTCGATGGCGCGTTCGGTGTTTTGTTGAGCAAAATCCGTCGGACGTTTGGCCATAGCTTCGCCTCCTTTAATGACCGTCGTTTTGCAGTGAATTGGATGCCGGCGCCGTGCTCTCGGATCGGCACACGTTGATCATGCGCCACGCCGGCCTCCGGTATACCAACGGGTTCCGCCGGCATGGGTTCCCGCAAATGCGCGCACGTTCGCGGGCACAAATTCCAAGTTCCCTGCCGCCGCGATCTTTTGCGGCAATTGTCAATCCGCGGGCCGGCGTCGTCCGTCAATCGTGCCTGCAAGGAGAATACTGCCGCGATGACCGCACCAACGCCCCGAAATCGGTGGTTTATACTGCAGACGGCGCGGCTCGAGAGCCCCTCGATTCTCGCCATTTAATCGCGATATCGTTCTGACTTGGTCGTTTTTGCAAGGATTGCGAGCGAGGCGCTCATGCTGGGCTGGTTCCGTGCCTTGATGCCTAAAGAGGAGCGGTTCTTCGACCTCTTCACCCGTCATGCTCAGATCACGCTTGCTGGCGCGCAAGCGCTCAGCGCGTTGCTGAAGGGGGGCGACGATGTGCTTCGCTACTGCCGCGAGATCACCCGGCACGAGAACGAAGCAGACGAAATAACCCGTGAGGTGATGACCGCGCTGCGAAAAACGTTCATCACGCCGCTTGATCGCGGCGATATCAAAGACCTGATCACGTC